>DASPWV010000398.1:0-4006 GCA_035637635.1 Vicinamibacterales bacterium
GGGCGGAATGGGCATTCAAACCGAACTTCCGCTGCCCGTGGGCGCGGTTCACGACTTTCAGCTGACCCTCGGAGACGGATCCGTGACCCACCTGCAAGGACGCGTGGTGCATTGCAACAAGCTGCCGGGAGAAGAAGAACGCTACGTCTCCGGCGTTCAATTCGTCGACGAAAACATCCCAGGATTACCGCGTTACTCGGACGAGGGGAAACCCTGACTTGTCGTTGATAATAGGGTCCGCTTGACGCAGCCCGGGAGAGCCTTCTGACAAACCGAAACGTGCGCGATGTAGTTGTCGTGGGCGGAGGACCGGCCGGTTCCATGACGGCCCGATTGCTAGCCGAACGGGGACACGACGTGCTCCTGCTCGAGGAGCACGCAACGGTTGGGTTGCCGGTTCACTGCACCGGTCTGATGGGCGCCGAGGCGTTCGAGGAATTCGACCTGCCGCAAGACGCCATCCTGGGCGTAGCCGGCGCCGCTCGATTCTGGGGCGTGGCCGGACAGTCGGTCGCCGTCCGGAGCGATCGAATTCGCGCCGTTGTGATCGACCGCGCCACATTCGACCTGAAACTCGCCGAAAGCGCTTCGCGCGCCGGAGCGGAAATCCGTCGCGGGTGCCGCGCGGAAACGGTGACCGTTGGGTCCGGCGCCGTCCACGTCACCGTCAACGGCCAGCCTGACGCGATCACGGCGCGAGCCTGCGTGCTGGCGTGCGGCGCGCGGTACCGTTTCCATCGATTGCTCGGGCTCGGGCTGCCCGATACCTACCTGCAAAGCGCGCAGCTCGAAACCGCGTTCCCCGCCGCCACCGAGATCGAAGTCCGATTCGGGCGCGAAGTCGCCCCGGCTGGTTTCGCCTGGCTGGTTCCGGTACTGCGAGATCAGCTGCCTTGCGCCCGCATCGGGATGATGAGCGCAACAAGGGTCCGCGAACGCTTCGCCGCATTTCTGGACCTGCTGTGCGAACGCACAGGACTCGACCTAGCCAAGCTGCCTCCCCCTCGGCTGAAAATGTTGCCGCTTGGACCGATTACCAAGACGTATACCGATCGAGTGGTGGCAGTTGGCGACGCGGCCGGTCTGGTCAAGCCGACGACCGGCGGCGGCATCCATTACGGTCTGCTGTCAGGATCGCTCGCGGCCGACGTGCTCGACGAAGCGCTGCGACGCGATCGGCTCCGCGCCCAGTCTCTCGCGCGCTACGAACAACTCTGGCGGCGACGGCTTGGCCGCGAGATTCGGATTGGCCTCGCGTTTCGCCGGATCGCGGCGCGTTTGTCAGACGACTCGATCGACGAAATTATCGAGCTCGCGCGAGTAAACGGCGTGATTCCGCTGCTGCAGGAAAAAGCGTCATTCAATTGGCACCGCAAGGCCGCGGTCGCTCTACTCGGACATCCGTCCTTCCGCCGGATTGTCTTCAAATCCTTGTCGTGGCGTGACGGTCTGGTCTGAGCGGCTCCTGGTCGCTGCGCTGGCGTGGGGAGCGCTCGCCTTTGGCGCCGTTTACCCGTGGGCGTACTGGCCGCTTGCCGTCGTGTGCGCGGCGGTCGGCATCCATGCAATCGTGGTGACGAAAGCGTGGTCCGACGCGCGTACGCGCACCCTCGCATTGGCACTCGGCGCCGTTGCGGCCGCGATAGCCGTTCAGCTCGTCGCGCTGCCGCGGTGGGCACTCGAGCGGCTCTCGCCAGGAGTCGAGTCCTTCCTGCGCGAGTACCAAGTCTTTTACCTCCCCGCCTCGGTTCACCCGCTCTCCATCGCGCCGTCGCAGACCACTGTCGCGCTCGCGTTGTTCTTCGCATTCGGCGTATTGCTCGTCGGCCTGACCCGCGCGATCCGATACATGTCCGTCGAATGGCTCCTGAACCAGATCATGGGTCTGGGCGTTGCGCTTGCGCTGGTGGGCATCCTGCAGAAGATCGTCATCAATCCGGACCATCCAGCACTCTACGGATTCTGGAGGCCCCTGCAGGTCAGCAATCCGTTTGGTCCGTTCATCAATCGCAATCACTTTGCCGGTTGGATGGTCATGGCGCTGCCCGTCGTGGCTGGGTTTTCGTGCGCGGTGTTCGTCCGCACGCACCGCCCGGGTTCACCGGGATGGGCGCCCTGGCTTCGATGGCTCACGACCGTCGAGGCGAGCCGATTCGTTCTCATTGCTTTCTCAGCGCTGTTCATGGGGATGGCGCTCGTCCTGACGGGATCACGATCGGGCATGGCCAGCGTCGCCGTGGCCACGTTGGCTTTTGCATATCTTGCAATGCGCCGCGTTCACACACGCGCGGCCCGGGTCATGGTGATTGGATACGTCACGCTGATTCTTGGCGGCGCTGTTGTCTGGGCCGGCACCGATGTCACCGTCGGGCGTTTTCGCGTGGCGGGGGACGACGCGCCGGGTCGCTTGCTGGCGTGGACGGATACCCGTCACATAATCAGCGACTTTCCCGTTTTTGGCACCGGTATTGGCACATACGGCAACGCGATGCTGGTGTACCAGTCCTTCGGTCGGCCGACGATGTATCTTCAGGCGCACAACGATTACCTGCAGCTCGTCGCCGAAGGCGGTGCGCTCGTGGCCGTTCCCGCGGTTCTCGCCGGCATCCTGATCGTTGTGACGATTCGGCGTCGCCTGCTCCAGGCAGCGGACCATCCGGCCGGCTACTGGATTCGCGTCGGCGCGGTCGCAGGATTGCTGGGCATCGCCGCGCAGTCTGCAGTCGAGTTCAGTCTGCAGATGCCCGGCAATAGAGTGCTGTTTGTGACGCTGCTGGCGCTTGCCCTCCACCGCGCGCCGGACGTCAGTCGCCAGGCGCGGAAATCGTCGGCGCGCCAACCTTCCGAGCGCCATGCGCATCGCGTTTGATCTCGACGGCGTGCTTGCGGATCTCCATGGTCCTTTCGTGAAGACGGCGCTGCGTCTGTTCCCCGAAATCGATCCGAACGCCGTGTCTTCGCCCGAGGTGGCTGCGTCGCCGCCGGAAGAAGACGACGACGCCGGCGTTCCGGTGGCAGAAGGGACGCCCGATCGTTTGGTCACCGACCTGGCGCTCACGCCGCGTCAATCCGACGCGGTATGGCGATCGCTCGCGGCAACCGAGGATTTCTGGGCGACGCTTTCGGAACTGGAACCCGGCATCATCGCGCGGCTTGCGGCCGTTGCCGAGGAGCATCGCTGGGAAGTGCTGTTCATCACCAGTCGTCCACGTGTTGCCGGCCGCACGATTCAGCGGCAAACCCAGTATTGGCTGGAGCAGCGTGGATTTCACCTGCCGAGCGTATACGTCGTCCACGGATCGCGCGGCCGCATCGCGGAAGCGTTGCAACTGGATATCGTCGTCGACGATCGGCCGGAAAACTGTCTCGATGTCGTGCTGGAGTCGAGTGCCGGCGCCATGCTCGTCTGGCGCGGCCAGCGCGAGACCGTACCCGCATCGGCCCGCCGCTTTGGCATTGCGGTGGTGCCGACGGTGGCGGCCTGCCTCGATGCACTGCTCAAAATCGAGCAGCCGGGTGAGAGCGGCGGCCTGCTCCAGCGGCTGCGCAAGTTGTTTGGACTTCAGACTACGCGCACGGCGGCAGGGTAATCGAGTGCCGAGTGCCGAGTGCCAAGTGCCAAGTGCTGGGTGCGAAGTGGCTGCGGGGTTTCGGTGTGAGGGTCGAGTGCCAAGAGTTTGACGCGATCTAGCCACTAGCGCCAACAGGTTATTAGCGCGCCCGAGAAGCGAGTACGTTCTCGGGCGTTTTCTTTGTACGGCCATCAACACCCTCGCAGTGTGGATCACTGCGCACAACGACGCAGTGACACGTCTCTTCTGATTACGAGTTCGTCGGACGGACGACTCAAAACAGTACATGCAATCAACAGCATCGAGTCCACATCGGGAGGCACGCTGACGACTTAAACACCCTGCAGCGAGCGAGTTAGGCTGGTGCACGCGTGCGCTGGAACTGCACGGCATTTCCGTTGCGTTACGACGGGTCGTGCCTCTCGGACGGCGTG
>DASPWV010000399.1:0-2674 GCA_035637635.1 Vicinamibacterales bacterium
GTCCAGGCCAGGCCACAGGGTCCGACCGCCGTCACCGCGCCCGCGGGGCTCACACCGTCGCAGGCTCCTGACACCGTCTTCATCGACGAGCTCACGTGGGAAGAAACGCGCGACGCGATCAAAGCCGGCAAGATCGCCGTGATCGTTCCGACCGGCGGCACCGAGAAGAACGGGTACCACATGGTGTCCGGCAAACACAACTTCGTCGTCACGTACACGGCCAATGTGATGGCGCGGCGCCTGAAGAACGCGCTCGTCGCGCCGACGATTCAGTACGTGCCGGAAGGCGATCCCGACACCTCGGTGCCCGGGGAGATCTCGCTTCCGTCGCCGGCGTACGACATGCTGCTCGACGCCGCGGCACGAAGCCTGCGAGTGCACGGCTTCACCGACATCCTGTTCATCGGCGACAGCGGCGGCAATCAGGCGGGACTGACCAATGTCGCCAACAAGCTCAACGAAGAGTGGAAAGATAAAGACGTGAAAGTGTTCGCGCTCACCGACTATTACAATCTGGGCCGCGATCATTACCGCGCCTGGCTCGAAGCGGCGTTTGGGTACGACGGGCAGACCGTCGGCAGCCACGCCGGCATCAGCGATACGTCACAGATGTTGTTCGTGCATCCAGCCGGCGTTCGAAAAGATCAAATCAAGCCCTGGGGCGGACCGCAGGATTCGGGCGTATCCGGCGATCCGGCAAAGGCCACCGCCGACATCGGCAAGATGGGTATCGAATTCAAAGTGAACGCTGGAATCAATCAATACAAAACCATCAAGAGTCCGCCCGGACGCGGAGGGCGCGGTGCCCGTGGTCAATAGCGTCAAGCTAGTGTCACTGTTGCTCGTGGCCTGGCTGACAACGGCCGCGGCCCAAACCGACAGCGTCCAGCAGCTTTCCTGGATGGCTGGCTGCTGGTCGGTCACTCGTGGAAACGTCGCGATCGAGGAACACTGGATGAAGCCCGCCGGCGAGATCATGCTCGGTATGGGCCGCACCGTGCGAGACGGCAAAGCGATCGAGTTCGAGTTCCTCCGTATTGCGTCGATAGACGGGAAGCTCGCGTACATCGCACGACCGTCCGGGCAGCCTGAGGCCACCTTCGCGCTTCGCAGTTTGGCAGACGACGAAATCGTGTTCGAAAACCCCGAACACGACTATCCACAACGAGTGATCTACCGCCGCACCGCGACTGGCGTCACCGCTCGCGTGGAGGGGGCAACGGAAGGCCGGGTCCGCGGCACGGATTACGTTTACCAACGATGCGAATAACCCGGCTGCATGTGCTCGGGCGAAGTCTGAATAGAAAAGCGCACCCGTGAACACCTTCGACGATCAGACGCTCGTTCGGACTGATGCCGCGCCTCAGGACCCGACGCCCGAGCCGCGCTCCGCGCCGCGCGCGGTGCTCGTGATTGCGGTCGGTGGAGTCGTGCTCGGCGCGCTCGGCGCCTGGTGGTGGTCCGCGCGATCGGTGCCGGCTCCGCGCAACGTCACGCCGCCCGTCACGGCCACCGAAGGAGCCGTTGCGGCGCCCGAAGCGGCACCGCTCCCGCCGGTAGACCAGATGGACACCTATCTGCGAGCGCTCATCGGGTCTCTGTCGTCGAACCCGGTGCTCGCACAGTGGCTCGCCACCGACAATCTCATCCGCCAGATGGCCGACGCGATCGATAAGGTCTCGCGCGGACGATCGCCGGCACGCGATGTTCCGGTGCTGAAGCCGAGAGCCATCTTCGAAACGAGCGGCACTCGCGGACGGCTCACCATCAACCCGGCGAGCTATCGCCGCTACGACGCGCTCGCCGGCGCCGTGGCGTCGCTGCATGCGGAGGGTGTCGCGCAGGCTTATCGAAGAATCCAGCCGCGGCTCGACGAGGCGTATCGGGCGCTTGGGCGGTCTGAAAACGGCGTTGATACCGCGCTCAACGTGGCGCTCGACGTTCTCTTGGCAACACCAACCGTGGCCGATCCGATTCAGATCGTGCCTGGAAAAGGGGCGACCTACGCGTTTGCGGATCCGCGACTCGAGGCCTTGTCTCCAGCGCAGAAACAACTGCTCAGAATGGGCCCGCAGAATGCGACGGTGATCCTCGAGCGGCTGCGGGCGATTGCAACAGCAATCGAAACCTCGCGCTGACGATCAGCCGATCTGCCAATCTGCGGCAATCTGCGGTTCTATCTGAGCAAATCCGCGGCTCATTCGACGATGCTGTTGTTCTTCTGGCTCTGCCGGCGCGCGCTCAAGCGTCGCTCGGCTTCGAGCCAATCCTCCATGTCGCGTCCCTGCTCGCATCCGCGCTCGCAGTAGATGTTGTACGCCTCCGCGGCAATCTCGTCCGGTGTTGGTGGTGTATCGAACGTGTCGGGATAGATCGCCGCAGCCTCCTGCGCGACGTCGCGCTTGGTTGCGCCAGCGTTCGATTTCTTGACACGTCCACCTGCACCCTCGGTGTTGCCTGTTGCCGGATCTCCCTTACGTCTTGATGTCGTCGCCACCAGAACCTCCGAAGCTCACGCATTGTGCAACTTTGGATCCAGCGCAGCGCCGACGTCGGCTGAGATAGGCGCCGCTCAGCGTTGGCCGACTGCGCGGATTATTGAAACATCTGCCAGTAAATTCTCCGCGACGATTTCTCCGACCCGCGCCGCACCCTCATTCGTGAAGTGCAGGAA
>DASPWV010000400.1:0-4122 GCA_035637635.1 Vicinamibacterales bacterium
GGTCTGCGCGAACCCCGGCCCCCGGACGGCGTTGCGAGACTCGGTGCCGGGTCCGGAGCCGGTGGTTGGCACGGCGCGCCGCGCGAAGCACGACGTGTCGAAGTATTGATCCGTCGTCTGCGGCGCGTTGTCATCCGGATCGCACGTCATGTTCGGCCGATTCGTCATGTACCGAATGTCGGTCAGCGGGTCGGTCACCGTGAACGGGAATCCGGACTGCACCTGGACGATGCCGTTCAGCTGCCATCCACCGAGAATCCCGCGCACGACGCTGCCCAGGCGCTCGGGGGTCGGGAGCTCTGCCCCGAAGCTGACCACGATCCGATGCCGCGCGTCGAAGAGCGAAGGGCCCCATTCGTAGTCCAACGATTGCTGGATACTTGCGTCGTCTCCAATCGTAACCGGCAGGGCCGGCCTGGCTTCGCCGCCGATGTTGAGCCCGGACACGTGATCGATCGACTTGCTGAGCGTGTACGACGCGAGGAAATTGATCCCGTGCGACGGACGCATTCGCACGCTCGCCTGGAAGGAGTTGTACTCCGACTCGGCGACAGAAAACGTCGGACGCACGAGCGCGAAGGCGGGGAAGAGCCGGGCGCCAGGCGCAGTCTGTCCGGGGGCGTACACGCCCGGATTCACCTCCATGAAGATCGGCAGATTCAGCCCGCGCGATCCCACGTAACCCACCTCCACGCCCATGTCGCGCCTGAGCTCCTGTTGCCACGTGACGTTGAAATGATGAGCGACGGGCTGCTTGAAGTCCTCGCCCCACCCAATGAATATCAATCCTGGCGGAAAATTGGTCGCGCCACCGCTGATGGCGCTGATTGGATTGCGGAGAGTGAGCGGCGCGGGCGGAGCGTTCACCTCCACGAGCGGCGTGAACGGTGGCGCGAGCACGCCGTTCTGAAAGAAATCTCCCTGGCCGGCAAGCGCGTCGTAGAACAGTCCCCACGCGGCGCGCAGGCTTTTGCGTCCATCGCCGGCAACATCCCACGCGAGTCCAATCCGAGGGGCGATATTGTTCATGTCGGTCGCGTACGTGCCATCGGGGACGCCCGGATCTCCCGGATACACGAGACCCGCCGGCGCATCGGGGAACCGCTGCGACTGCTGTCCCGGACGAAAGGCGTTAAGGGCGCCGTTCTTATCGATGAAGGGAACGGCCACTTCGTAGCGGACGCCCGCATTCAACGTCACCCGCGACCAGGGCCGGAACTCGTCCTGGAAATATCCTGCGTAGGTCCATCCGTACCCGTCCTGCGGCGTGTTCTGCGTGGTGCGCCGGAACTGCGCCGGCAGGCCGAGGAGAAAATCGGCAGCGGCGTTGCCGGTGCGTGCGTTCGGAGAGCTGGTGAACGTGAAATCGCCGTTGGGCCGGTTCACGAAGGCAATGAACATGTGTTCGCGCCTCACGTCGAAACCGAATTTCAGTTGATGCCCGCCACGCATCCATACGAGATCGTCGCTGAACTCCGCCACTTCGTTCAGCCGCTCGACAAACGGCTGTTGGGCGTCGCCGAGGCTGAAAAAGCCCGTGACCATGATGTTCGCAAGACCCTGGGCGCTCGGCACGTTGTGGGGCACGTTGATGCCGTAGGCGCTGTTCTGCAGTCCGCTGGTCACGGCGGGATTGGCGGCAATGCGGTTGTAAGAGCCGCGCGCGACGTTGATGAAGGCGTTCGAGAACACATGCGTGTCCGACGCCATGACGTCCTGCAGCGTCGCGATGGACGTGGTTCCAATCGGCCGGGTCGTCGGCGGCTCGACGCGGTCGGTGTGACTGCGAATGTAGCGCCCGAGCACGGTGTTGTTTTTCGTCAGCTGGCTGTCGAAGCGGATGCCGAACTGATCGCGATCGTCGTTGAGGTCGGGCGACACGATGTAGCGATCGGCGCCCGAGTTCGCGTGCGGCACGAAGTCGTTCATCAGCTTGAGCGCCGCCTGATCGAATCGTTCCAGCGGGATTTGATTGCTGGCAAACGGCAGTCCCGTCAGCGGATCGCGGATGGTGACGGACCCGAAGTTGCCCTGGCGTTGCGCGTCGGTGAGCACGGCGAAGTTCTGCGTGACGCCGGTAATATTGCGGAATCCCTCGTAATAGCCGAACCCGAAGAGACGATTCTTCAGGAACGGGCCACCGGCCATGCCGCCAAACTGATTCTGTTTCAGCTTCGGCTTCGCCAGCGCCGGGTTCGCAAAGAAGTTCCGCGCCTGCAGGCCGTCGTCGCGATTGAACTCCCACGCGCCGCCGTGCAGCTCGTTGCTGCCGCTCTTTGTGACCACGTTGATCACGGAACCCGCGCTGCGGCCGTATTCGGCCGAGTACGAGTGCGTGAGGATTTTGAATTCCTGGATCGCGTCCGGCGGAGGCCGGAGCACGAACCCCGTGTTGAACGTGTCGTTGTTGCTGGCGCCATCCAGCAGGAAGTTGTTCGATTGGTTCCGCATGCCGTTGACGCTGAACCCGGAGGTGACGGCTCCGAACCCGCCGGGTGTTGCATCGCCAGCGGCGCCCCCCAGCGCGGCGGGCGGCGCCACAACTCCGGGCATGATCGTGCCGAGCTGCGCGAAATTTCGGCCGTTCAGCGGAAGCTCCGAAATCTTCTCGCCCTCGACGACAGTACCGAGTGTCGCGCTGCGCGTTTCGACGAGCGGCGCGTCGCCGGTGACCGTGACAGACTCCGCAACGGCGCCAACCGACAGCTGCAGATCCACGCGTGAGGTCGTTTCAACTGAGACGGTAACGCCCTCGTGGACGACGGCTTTGAAGCCGGCGAGCGTCGCCTTCACCTGATACGGGCCGGGCTGTAACTGCACCAGCGAGTAGTAGCCATCGGCGCCGGTGACGGCCGTGCGCACCTGATTGGTCGCTGTGTTGGTGACATCGATGGTCACGCCGGGAATGACCCCACCGGTGGCATCGGAGACGATGCCGGCAATCGCGCCAGTGGCTTGCGCATAGGCAGGGGCGGGGACGAAGCAGGCCAACAAGAGCTGCGCTGCCGCTGCAACAATGAGTGCGTTTCGCATCGGGGAGTCTCCTCGCACGCGCGATGCCGGCCGCAGACACCGCGGAGAATCAGATCACCCTTTCGCCAAAGCCCATGAGACCGCCGCGTCCCCAGACGCCAGCCGCAGTCCTACCGCAGGCCTGCCGCATGCCTACCGCAGGCCCACCGTAGGCCCACCGTAGGCCTGCTGAAGGCCCACCGTAGGCCTTCTAGTCAATCCAGATCGAACCCGCGGAGCGGCTTGGTGACCGGCTCCTGCTTCGCCTTCTGCAGCGCCTCTTCGAAGCGCTTCGACAGCGCATCGCCGCGGGTCTTCTCGTCTTGAACGGACTGCTGAAAGAGCGCCTCGCGCCGCGCTGCCTGTTCCGCGATGATGCGATCGGCCTCACTCAGCTCGGGTCGATTGGGATTTGGCGGGTCCTGGTGCGCGACGATCCGGCCAAGATTGAGATCGACGACCAGGATCGCACCGCAGCACGGACACGTGAGCTCGCGCTCGCTCTTGAGCTTGGACATACAAAATTCCTTCAACGACATGACAACGAGAAAGGTTCAACAGTTCTCTGGTTCAAAGCGGGTTCAACGATTCAACCTGTACAAAGGTTCAATAGTTCTAGAGTTCACGGGTTCAAGCGGCCAGTGAACGTCGGAAACGAACGTTCGAACCCCTCGAACCCACGAACCCTTGAACCCACGAACCCTTGAACCCTTGAACCCTTGAACCCTTGAACCCTTGAACCTTTGAACTTTGCTACAGGGTACACTGATCTTGTCGGGCCGTCGCCAGACGGTTCCCGCGCAGAATGTCGTCTGAGACCGCCCCCAAGGGCCACGCGCTTCGGATCGTCACCTACAACATCCACAAGTGTCGCGGTCTCGACGGCCGCACGCGCTACGAGCGGATTGCGGCCGTTCTGGCCACCATCAACGCGGACATTATCGCGCTGCAGGAAGTGGTCGGCGCAAGCCCACTGAAGCCCGGACAAGCCGCTGAAATCGGCGCCGCGTTGGGCATGGGGTGGGTCATGGCTCCGACCAGACATCTCCGCACCGCGCTCTACGGGAACGTCGTCCTCAGCCGCTTTCCGGTGAAGCACCACCAGCAGCA
>DASPWV010000401.1:0-3496 GCA_035637635.1 Vicinamibacterales bacterium
GAGGTGCCCGCTTTCGAAGCCGCGCAGGATCGCGTGTCTCCGACATTCGTGCAGGATCTGCAAGTACGCGGCGACGGATTGGCGCGACTCGCAGGCGCAGCACGCGGCGCGACGTTTCGACTTGTCGGAAGCGACCCGCGGCCCTTCGAGCGGATTACCCGCGAGCTCTCCGGCTACTACCTTCTGGCATTCGAGCCGCTCGAGATCGATCGCGACGGCCGCGTGCATCAAATCGAGGTGTCGCTCGTTCGCGGACGTGGCGAGGTGCGCGCGCGTCCCGCGTTCAAGCTGCCGGTGGTCGCGCCTTCAACGCACGCACGCGAGGAGCGCCTGGTCAACCTGCTGCGTGCTTCGCATGTCGCAACAGAGCTGCCCCTGCGCGTGGCAACTTACACGTATCCGGAGCCGGACTCGGCAAACCTGCGTGTCGTCGTCAGCGCGGAGCTCGGTGCCGCCGGAGGCGCCGCGTCGCGCGTCCTGCTTGGGTACGTGCTGGTCGACAGCGGCGGCGTGATTGCCGCGAGCGGGACACAGGAGGCCGACACGGGCCGATACGCGTTCAGTGCGCAGGTACCGCCGGGCCGATATTCGCTGCGTGTCGCAGCCATCGATCCGCTCGGCCGCCACGGAAGTGTCGAGCGGCCGTTCATCGCGCAAGTGATGACGGCGGAAGGTGTCAGCATCAGCGATCTGATCCTCGCGCCGTTTCCAGCGCGGGGTGAAGATGCGTTGGAGCCCGTGATCGATCGAATTCCGGATGGAAAGGTGCTGGCGTACGTTGAGCTGCGAACGAGCGAAGATCGAACGCTCGACGACCTGAAAGTGCGTCTGGAGGTCAGGACGACAGATCGCGCACGTGCGCTCGTGTCCGTTCCTGCCGAGATCACATCGCATGATTCGCGCTGGGCAGTCGCGCGCGCCGTGCTGCCGACGGGAAGCTTGTCACGAGGTCGCTACGTTGCGCACGTCGAGGTGCTTACGGACGATCGCGTGGTTGTGCAGGTTGCGCGACCGTTCGCGAAATAGGCGCTGGACGTAGGCGGCGCTTCGCGCCGAGGGCGATGTGGTGGGCGTGCGTGTAGCCGTACGGAGTGGCGGCCCTTTAGGGCCGCCTGTCACCCACTACTTCCACGGCACGAGCCGCTTCAACTCCTCGTCAAAGTGTTCGACGACGATCATGTGCCGACCGCCTGCCGGCCGACCGCGCAGAAGGCTCCTCGCCCACCGTCGGTCTACTTGCTGGCCTACCGCAGGCCTACCGCGGAACCAGCGAACGCGCGACCTGCGGGCCCCCTTGTAAGGCCCACCTGCAGGCCTACCGAAGGCCCACGTGCAAGGCCTAGAAAAGCTTCACCTCCACTATCTGACCCTTTTCGACGATGTCAGTCTGCGCGGAGATCTCGATGTAGCCATCGGCATGCGACATCGACGTGATATCGCCGGACGCCTTGAACGCAGGCACCGCCTGGCCATCGGCGATTCGCACGGTGTAGAACTGATGTCGTCCGGTTGTGGAAACAATCCGCTGTGACACAGGAAGCTGCACCGTCCGCATCTGATGCGGCGGGAGATGTGCCATCCGGCGCAGCGCCGGCACGAGCAGCATGTAGGCGTTCGAGAGGCACGATGTCGGATAACCCGGCATGCCGAACACGGCTTTTCCTTGAACGACGCCGAACACCGTGGGCTTGCCAGGCTTCACGGCAATTCCGTGGAACAGAATCTCGCCGCGACGGCCGATGACGTCGAGAATCAAATCGCGCTCGCCAACCGAGCTTCCGCCTGAAAACACCAGCACGTCTTCCTCGAGACATGCATCGATTGCACGCTGAAGATCGTCGATTGTGTCCTCGGCCGTTCGATGCGGGACCGGCACGCCGCCGTGTTCTGCGATGATCGCGCTCAGCGTGAAGCGGTTGATGTCGTAGATTTGGCCTGGCGCCAGCGGCGCTCCCGGTTCCACGATTTCATTTCCCGTCGACAGAATCGCAATGCGCGGCTTCCCGTACAGCTCGATCGCAGAAAGGCCCAACGCCGCGAGCGCGCCTATTCGACTCGGGTTCAGCACATCCCCGCTTCGCAGCACCGTTTGACCGCGAACGATGTCCGCGCCTCGTCTGCCGACGTTCTGACGCGGATAAACGGGCGTGAGAATCTGCACATCGCCGCCCGAAGTCCGCTCGGTTTCCTCGACCATGACGACGGCGTCGGCGCCTTCGGGCATTGGTGCGCCGGTCGCGATCTCTACGCACTGACCAGACGTGACCCGTTCGGTGGGGACCTGCCCCGTATAGACCTTCTCGATGACGCGCAGAGTCCTGGGCTCGAAGCGGCTCGCGCCAAACGTGTCTTCCGCGATCACCGCGTAGCCATCCATCGCCGCGCGCGCGAACGGCGGCACGTCGTGATCCGACACGACGTCGCGAGCGATGACGCGTCCATTCGCTTCGACGAGCGCGACACGCTCGACCCGATCGATCTGGCCGATTGCCGCGCCGATGATCTCGCGCGCCTCTTCGAGCGGAATCGTGTCTTTGATGGGGCGCATTGCCTGAGACATAAATACCTGCGGGGTTTGCCAGGCTGCGCGCAGTCGGTGCAGGCTGTTTGCGAAGAAAATCGTGCGGAGCAGTCCGTCACGATTCAGGAAAAACGCTGCGCAAGCGAGTGACAGAGCGTGGGGATGGGGGTCCCCACGCGCATGGACAGCGCGACGTTACTCTGGAGCAGCGTTTTTCCGGACTGCGCAGCCCGATTTTCGGAGCAAATAGCCTGCAGCGACAAGCCAGCCGTTCCAAGCCGCCAGTCCACAGTCTACAGTCCGCGGTCGGTCCACAGTCGATTACTTTTTGGCTTGTTGAACGAGATGACCGAGCTCGGGGATGATCAGCTTCGTCATGGCGAGGCGCACAGCGCCTTCCGATCCGGGCAGCGCGACGATCACTTTGCCGCGTGCGACGCCGGCCGTGGCACGGCTCATCATTGCTGCCGGTCCGATCTCCTGGTAACTCAACATGCGAAAGAGCTCGCCAAATCCGTCGAGCCGCTTATCGATCAATCGATTGATCGCCTCGTACGTGCTGTCCCGTGACGTAATGCCGGTGCCGCCGGTCGTCACGATCACGTCTACGCTGCCCGTCGAGAGCTGATCCAGCAGGACTCGCTCGACGTCGCCCGCCTCGTCCTTCACGATTCGGTGACCTGCTACGGCGTGGCCTGCGCCGGTGACGAGGTCCGCAATGGCGCGGCCGCTCGTATCCGTCGCTTCCGTTCTCGTGTCGCTGATCGTGAGGACGAAGCATGTGACGTGGCCAGGAGCAGCGGATTTGTGTTCCTCTTGCGACACAAAAGGATTATAGACGCGCGTCCCATATCGAGCAGTCGGGCGGGAAGCGGCGGGTGCGCGCTTTACTCGCGGTATTCACGCGTGGCAGTCGATGCAGGCCGTTTGCTGAGAAAACTGTGTGGAGCAGGCCGTCACCATTCAGGAAAAACG
>DASPWV010000402.1:0-2272 GCA_035637635.1 Vicinamibacterales bacterium
TCGGGCGTGTCCGCGACGACGCCTGAGACGCGATCGCCGTCCTTCAGAAGATCCACGACCTCGGCGTTCATGTACAGACGGAACGAAGCGAGCGTGCGCGCGTGGTCGGCCAGGAAATCGAGGAAGTCCCACTGCGGCATGAACATCAGAAACTTGCAGTGCGTTGACAGGTGGCTGAAATCGGCAACGCGGACGGGCTCGTCTCCCACGACGCCTCGAACTTCGGTCAGCTCCTGATGTGGACGACGAAGAAAATCCTCGAGCAGCCCGAGCTCGTGGATCACTTCAAGCGTGGAGGGATGAATAGTGTCGCCACGGAAGTCACGCAGGAAGTCGTTGTGCTTCTCAAGGACGATGACAGGAACGGCTGCCCGGGCGAGCAGATATCCGAGCATCATGCCTGCGGGACCGCCGCCGGCGATGCAGCACGTCGTCTCGAGCGGAGAGGCGGGAGTCAAGCGATCGAATGAATGATAGGAGGAGCGCGATCCTGTCGTCTACCCGACCGTCCGCGCCGAGCGTACTCCGGCAACCCGGGCTGTAGCAGTGAACTCTTAATTCTTTCATTGACCCGACACCTGGGCATTTGGTAGAGTCGCCGGGGTCAACTATTAATTCTTTAAAAGTATTGCTTCCTTCAGAGAATCCATGGCGCGCAGACGCTCTCCGGCGCTGACAGACGCGGAAGCTCGAGTGATGGCTGTGTTGTGGCAGCAGCAGACGGCGACCGTGGGCGACGTCGTTGCCACGTTGAAGAAAAAGCGCGCGGTCACCTACAGCACGGTCCAGACGATGCTGCGGATTCTGGAAAGCAAACACTACGTGGCGCACGAAAAAATCGCACGCGCGTTCGTGTATCGGCCGCTCGTCGATGAGCAGCAGGCCCGCCGCAGGGCGTTGAAGCATCTGCTCACCCGCCTCTTCAACGGATCGCCGAGTCTGCTGGTCTTGAACGTGCTGGAGGATGACGAGATCGATCCGAGCGAGCTGAAACAACTCAAGAAGCTGATCGAAGACGCGTAACAGCCCGTGGCGAGGTGCCGTGGGTTCGGGGCAGGGCGTGGACGGGGTTTCAGACGGCCTGCCCAAAGGAGCTCTCACGTGGACGCTATTCTGAATTGGCTGTGGCAGGGTTGTGTGCTCGCACTCGTGACGGCATGCATGCTCCGAGTACTGGAGCGCTCCCGCGCCCAGTCGCGCTACGTGTTGTGCTGGGCCGCGTTGCTCTCGGTCCTCGTGCTGCCGTTCGTTCCACTCACCACCGGCGCCCTGTCGCCGCTGGCGTTCTCGGCCCGCGCCGCCGCACCACAGTCGAGAGGTGTCGTCCCGATGCCCGATGCGTGGTGGACGTCGAGCGCTCTCGCGCTTGCGGCCTGCGCGCTCTGGTCGCTTGTAAGCGGCGTGCGCCTGGCAGTGGCCACGCTCGCACTGGGCCGTGCGAGGCGCCGCTGCCGCGCCCTTTCGCCGATGCTCGAAACGACGCTTCGTCAGTGGACGGGCGTGACGCGGCAGGGGCGGCGCACACGGCTCATGCTCTCGGACAATGTGCGAGCTGCCGCCGTTCTCGGGTGTCGCTCACCGATTATCGCCGTTGCACCCGCAGTCGTTCAGCATCTCAGCGCGGACGAGCTCGATCGCGTCGTCATTCACGAGTGGGCACACATCAGGCGCGGCGATCACTTTGCAAATGTCCTTCAGTTGCTGACGCGCGTGGTGGCGGGGTGGCACCCGGCCGTGTGCTGGATCGATCGACGGCTTCAACTCGAGCGCGAGGTAGCTTGCGACGAAATGACGGTAGCAGTGACCGGCGATGCCAGGTTGTACGCGGCGTCTCTGGTCAAGCTCGCCAGTCTGCCGCGAGGCTATCTGGCGGCACTCCCCGCGTTGGGGGTTCTCTCATCGCCCGCGCTTGCCACGCGCATTCGTCGAATCGTTTCACAGCGCTCGTTGGCCTCAGCCGCATGGTCGAGGAGCGCCGTCACGGCGAGCATCGTGTTGCTTGTTATGCTGTCGTTGACGATTGGCACGATCCGAATCGTCGAGACTGCGCTCGTGTCGGCGGATTTCGATCGAGCGGCGGCTGTCGCTGCATTGCAACCGAACGACGCCAGTAAGTTGGTGTCGCGGCGCCCAATCGTTCAACCTGCAAACACTGACGGACCAGCGGAGCGGGCATCTCGTCAGGCGTCACCATCGGTCGATGTGTCGCCAGGCCGTACCGCTACGAGAACCCGGGCGGCGGCCGCATCCGATACAACCGCAGCACCGATTG
>DASPWV010000403.1:0-6419 GCA_035637635.1 Vicinamibacterales bacterium
CGCGAAGAGATGCACCACGTCCGCGAAGGCAAACATGGAGCGAGCTCCACGAAACAGGCCATCGCCATCGGTCTTTCGAAGGCGCGACGTGCCGGCGTCCACCTCCCGCCGCCACCGTCTACGGCCAAACCGAAGACGAAACAGAGCGCGAAGTACGCGAGCCGCGCTGCCCGACGTGGAACGCGACCGGCGGCCAGGCGCTCGCGCGCGATCAGCCGTGCATTGAAGCGTGAGAGCCGAGGTGCGGCGTCCAGTAAGGCGCTTTCACGTCAGGCCAAGAGCGCCGCGCACCGACGATCAGCATCAGCACGCAGGGCCTCGGCTCGAAAGGCCGTGCGGACCAAGGGGCCCGGCCTGCGTCGCGAAGCAGCCCGGAAAGCTGCGCGCACGCGGCAGGCGCGTCGGCGCAGAGCCTCGACTTCGTGATCCACAGTTCGCCCGCTGCGGTCCCAACGCGAGTGCAAGGTATATGGCGAAACAGTCAAATCGCGAGAGCGTGGTGAAGCAAGGTGGAATTGCGCGCGAACCCTCGAATGCCGAGGACGTCACGCGCGACACATACGGCGATTCGAAGCCGGCTCCTGTGAACGGGGATAAGGAGAAGCGCGCCGCGGAAGCGAATCGCGCCGCCGCAGCCGCTGGGATTCCCGGTGTTGCCGTGCCAGACACAGAATCCGAGGGCACCAGCCTCCAGCTGGAAGACGAACGGTCGCGAGCACGCGCGAGAGCGGTAATCGCATTGCCTCTCGGAACGATGTCGAAAAGCTCAGACCGAAGCAGCCTTAAACGTCAGCGGCATCGCTCCCTGGCTCTGGCGGTGGGATCGGATCCGTGGGGCCAGGATCTGGAGAAGGATCGGGAGCAGGCGTTGGGTCTGGTTCCGGGTTGGGTTTAGGTTTAGGTGGTTGCGGCTGCGGAGCTGGCATAATTGATCCCACTGTAATTGCTGACGCGCGCACGAGCTTTCGCAATTACAAAACGATGTCCGTCGTTGCAATCGGCGCGATTCGGCGCGAACAACTCGTGGCTGACAGCTTGCACTCTCGTAGTGAAGGCGGTGAATTATGCCCGCTGTCGCGTCTGAGTCGGTTGCCATTCCCATTAAACCGAGAGGTCAGATCGAGGCTGACTTATGGGTGCCTAATCTGGCTACAGGACTGGTTATCTTTGCCCACGGAAGTGGAAGCAGTCGCTTCAGCTCGCGCAACCGAGCCGTGGCGAAAGCTCTCCAGGAACGCAAACTCGGCACCGTCCTCCTCGACCTGCTCACTCGGGATGAAGAACACATCGATGTTCGGACCGCTGAGTACCGGTTCGATATCGAACGACTCGGAACGCGCGTCGTCGCTGCGACAGACTGGTTCCAAGATCGCACCGATCTCAAGGCGTTCCCCGTTGGTTATTTCGGCGCGAGCACGGGTGCAGCGGCCGCGCTCATCGCTGCGGCAGTACGTCCAGGCATTGTGCGCGCTGTTGTGTCCCGTGGCGGCCGTCCGGACCTGGCGGGTTCCGCGCTGCCGAAGGTGAAAGCGCCGACGCTCCTCATCGTCGGCGGTCATGATGAGCCCGTGATCGAAATGAACGAGCAAGCAAGGGCGCAGATGCGTTCCGCGCACGTGGACCTGAAGATCGTGCCAGGAGCGACGCACCTGTTCGAAGAGCCGGGGACGCTCGAACAGGTCGAACAGCTGGCCGGCGATTGGTTCGTTCGATACTTGCATCCTGCGTGACGGAGTGGACCATGACGATGCGCGACATACCGCGCGCAGAATGGGACGGGTTCTTCGACACGTTTACACGCCAACACCGGCGCAAACCCGTGACGGTCGCCAAGAGTGATGTGCGAGATGGTCTGCGCATCGCGGAGCGTGCGACACCGCTGCTGGATCTGACCCACGATGAAGCGTCGCACCGAATCTCAATCACCGTAGAAGAGCCGCCGTCTGGAGAGGTTACGCATACGGTCGTTGAACCGGAGAGTGTGGCCGTGGAAGAGCCGGCAGAGGCCGACGAAGATCCCCAAGTTGTTGTTCATCTCACGGGCGGCGGACAGCACTTCGTCGTTCGGCTCGAACGAGAGCCGCTGCACGCGTAGCGTTGAGACCTCTACGTCCGGTGAACGGCCAGCTCCGAGTGGACTGTCCCCGACGCCAAGCGGCGTATCGCGTCGGCGAGAAAGGGCGCCACCGAGATGACGTGCAGGCGGGGCCAGCCTTCAGTGTGCTGTTCGATACTGTCGGTTACGAAAACATCACTAATCGGTGGCGCCGTGAGCTTTGCTCGGGCACCGCCGAGGAGCACGCCGTGCGTGGCGGCGACAACCACTTCTGGACGCGCTCCCATTTCCACAAGCTTGTCGACGGCCTTGGTAATCGTGCCGCCCGTCGAGATCATGTCGTCGACGACGAGACATAAGCGTCCGCGTACGTCACCAACGAGATGCGTGACGTGCGCCTCCGCACCAGTCTCGCGTGTCTTGTGGAGGAGGACCACTGACGTATTGAGGTTCTGTGCGTAGTCCGTCGCCATCTTGAGCCGCCCGACGTCAGGCGACACGACGACTGTATCCGCTGCCAGGCGACGCTTCATTGCATCAGACAAGATGGACACGGCGGTCAGGCTGTCTACCGGAATCCGGAAGAAGCCCTCGATTTGCGACGCGTGCAGGTCGATCGTGATGACGTGGTCGGTCCCGGCGGTCTGCAACAGGTCGGCGACCAGCCGTGCGCTGATCGGCTCCCGGCGACCGTGCCGTTTGTCGGACCGCGCGTATCCGAAATACGGAATCACCGCAAAAATGCGCGCGGCTGACGCGCGCCGGCACGCATCGATGATCGCCAGGAGCTCCATCAGGTGATCGTTGACTGGCGGTGCCGTGGACTGGATGACGAACACATCCTTGTCTCGTACCGGGTCACGAATCTCGACGCCGACCTCCCCGTCAGGAAACCGTTCAACGACAGCGTCGCCGAGCGGTACCCCCACGTTGTCGGCCACCGCTGTCGCCAGGGCTCGATTGGCGTTTCCACACAAGATCGCGAATGATCCGGCCACGTGCGACACCCTTTACTCGGTCCGCATCGTCACGAACACCTGCGTCCCCTGTCGTGACACCAAGACAAACGCCGTCTGGCCCGGCTTCAGTTGTCGCAGCAGCCGGACGGCGTCTGCGGCCGACCGCACGGGCTCGCGGTTCACTTCGACAATGACATCGCCACGTTGGATGCCGCATTCGCGGCCGGTGCGAACGGCTCGACACCTTCGACCAACGCGCCGCCGGTTCCGGGCGCGAGCCGCAGTTGCTGTGCAATCTCCGGCATGAGATCGATCAGCGACAAGCCGAATCCCGGTCGCGACGTGTCGCCTTGGCGCTGCCGGCCCTTCTCATCCAGGACGAGCTCCTCGATCGTCACATTGGTCGTTTGGCGCTGTCCCTTCCGATAGAACGTCACCGGAACGCGTGATCCAACCGCGGTCGTAACGACCATTCCTGTGAGCTGTTCGCCGTCGGCGACGGTCTTGCCGTTGAATTCCACGATGACGTCGCCCGCCTGGAGCCCCGCACGCGCCGCGGGCGATCCCGGTTCCACGGTGCTAACGATCGCCCTTCCGGCTTCGGGAGACCGAGCTCCCGGGCCTCGTCATCGGTAATGGGTGGTGTCTGGACCTGAACGCCGAGACGCCCACGACGGACCTGTCCCTTGCGCAGTTCGGGCATCAACGCTTTCACCGCGTTGATTGGCACCGCGAATCCGATGCCGATGTTGCCCGCACCGCCACCAGACAGAATAGCACTGTTGATGCCCACGACTTCACCGCGCATGTTCAGGAGTGGGCCGCCGGAATTGCCCGGATTGATCGAGGCATCCGTTTGGAGCATGTCCTGGAAACGTCCTTCTGTCACGGCAAACGGGCGGGCCGTGTAGCTCACGACACCTGCGGTAACGGTGTGTCCGAGCCGGAACGGGTTGCCGATGGCCAGCACCCAATCTCCCGGCTCAAGCGCTTCGGAATCGCCCAGCGACGCGACCGTCAGCTGGCCGGGACCCTTTTCGAGACGAATCAAGGCGCTGTCGGTGAGCGGATCGCGTCCGAGGACCTTTGCGTCGTAGCTTCGGCGTTCGTCGCCGAACAACCCCACGCGGATGCGATCGGCACCAGCGACGACGTGATTGTTCGTGAGGATGTCGCCCTCAGCGCTGATGATGAAGCCCGAGCCGAGGCCCTGCTGAATCTGTTCGCGGGGCGTCATCGGCACGCCGAAGAACCGACCGAAGAAGTCGTCTTCCCCGAACTGCGTGAACTGGGGGGTGCGCACGCGACTCTGGGTCGTGATCGATACGACCACCGGATTCTGCCGTCTGACGATGTCGCGAAAGATGGAGTTGCCGACGACGTCCCGGGTCGCCGCGGTGGCTTGGTTCGTAGACGCCGCATCGGCTTGGTTCGTTGACGATGGAGCAGCCGCGTTATTTGGTTCACGTACGCCCTGTCTCAACCGCGCAGCCGCGACAATCGCCACTGCGCTCACCGCGATCACGATGATGATGAGATAGGCCGGAAATCGTTTGTTCATTGGGACACCCGAGAGCGTTTTCTCAAGCGTCATCGAGCAACGCGCGTACCGTGACCAACCGTCCGCGGCACTTCGAGCAAGATTTGAGCGAAGTGAGTTGACTCAGGTGGGTGCCGACTGCGAATCATGGCCGCAGTACCCCCGTTCCGAGCCCGTCGAAGGCTCGATTGAACTGCCGGCCGGCGAGCTCGGTTCGGGTGGAGACTGCTACTTCTTGGCTTCAGCGATCTCCAATCTGCGTCCCTTGGACGCGGGCGGCGCCGGTATCGTGATCTCGAGCACGCCGTCCTTGAAGCTGGCCTTGGCCTGCTCGCTGATTGCACCTTCCGGTAGCGGGATCACGCGACAGAAGCTGCCATAGCCGCGTTCGGTCCGATAGTAGCCTTCGCGTTCCTCTTCCTTCTCGTGTTTGCGCTCACCCTGGATGGTGACGTCGTTGTCGGTGATATCAACCGTCACGTCCTCGCGTTTGAGACCTGGAAGGTCCGCACGAATCGTGAGCTCGTGGTTCTTCTGAAACACCTCAACCTCGGGCGCCCATAACTCGGCGCCTGTCTCGCGCCAGGACGGCCGTAACCATCTCCGGCCGAAACCGAAGTCGTCGAATAGTCGATCCATCTCATCGGCCATTCGCTGCATCGCCCTGAACGGACTGACGTCGCGGCCCCACGGTCGCGTTCGCTCGAGGCGCTGCTCCTCACGCCTTGGTGTTAGCGCGCCTTGTTTTTCAGCCATACGAATCCTCCGTGTTCTACGTTCGCCGACTCTTGATTCGAACCGCCTATGCGGTGCAAGCGAGAAACCAAGCGCCGATCACACCTCACGCTCTCACGGCGTGTTCATGCCCTCGTTCGACCGGCAGACCGGCCGTCGTCCAATCCTGCTTGCCGCCCGCGTAGTGCCGCACTCTCGTGTAGCCGAGCGACGTCAGTACGCGAGCTGCATGAGCCGATGCTGTGCACTTCTGGCCTGCGCAGTAGGTCACCACCTCCGTGTCCTTGTTCGGGATGAGCATGGGCGCCAACTCCTTCACGCGATCGGGTGGCGCATTGCGTGCTCCAGGCAAATGCACGTGGCGGAAGTGCTCAGGCGACAGTGTTTCGAGGAGGACGAACGACTCACGCCGATCGATCTTGTCCTTCAGCTCCTGACGGCTGATCGCCTTCACCCCTTCAGCGGGTGTGGTTGCTGTCCGGGCCATTGTCGACTCCGCTGAAATGCTGACCTGTGCTTCAACTGCCATAGGTGCAAGACGCACTCCTCGCATGCAGGCGAGCAGGATTTGCATTGCACCGCCGGCACATCAGCGAGCTGGCGGGCGACTCTGCAGTGTGAAGATGACTGGCACGGCGTAACAGGGCACTACGCGCCCGGACAGGTGCCCGTCGTCTCGCGGATCGTCGTGATCTCCAACTCGCGGAGCTTGAGATCCTTTCCTCCGACGTCGACGCCCTCTGGCGGCTTTCCAGCTGTGGCGCCGCCGGTCGGCTTGCTCGATGGAGAGACCTCGGCTGCCTTGAGCTTGCCCGAGATCTCAACGCGGCGCCCGACGTACTGTCCGGCCTTTGATCTCGTTGCCGGCTCCGACTCCTGTGCCAGCTACGCCACCGCGTCCTGCATCGCGGGCGCGACGGTAGTCGGTTTCGCGTTGAATACAGCCGGTCACCGTGACTTGCTGCTCGGGCGCGGTGCGCGCCTGCGAAGCGGACGCAGCCGCGCCCGCCGTGCTTGCGCCGGAACAGCACGGCTGTATTCTCATCAAGGGCCGATCGTGGATGAGGCGTCTCTTCAGTTCGCGGTGATAGGGTGGCTGGAGTTCTGAAGGTGTCGATGGGTACGAAGC
>DASPWV010000404.1:0-8494 GCA_035637635.1 Vicinamibacterales bacterium
CGAGATTCGCATTCGGCGTAACCTGTTCGACGGACGCTTTCCGGCAGATCACGTCCAGCGCGACGGCGACATGCGCATCGGCAGACCGCCACTCGGCGAACGCACGCGAGTCGCTCCGCGCCTTTGCGCCTCGGGAACCCGCGCCCAGCCCTTCGGCGATCTGCTGGCGTTTGAGTTTGCCGGCTGCCGTACGCGGCAGCGGCTCGAAGCTGACCTCATAACCGTGGACGCGTTTCTCGGGTGGCAGGTAAACACCTCGCCCTTCAATCTCGAAGCGAAGCAGATCGCCGACGTTTGCGATGCGGCGTGCACGAAGGAGAGCGATATCGGGCACGACAACGGCGTGCAGCCGTTCGACACGTCCGTCACCTCCAGGCGCAGCATCGTCATCCGAGGGCGTCAGGGCAACGACGCAAACCTCCTTGATGAACGGCGACTGCTCGTACTGGGCTTCTATTTCCTCCAGCGCCACGCAACTCGCCACCGACGAGACGATCACCTCTCCGGCCACAACATCACCACATCAACATCGCCACATCTCTACATCGCCGCATCAGATCTCCACATCACCAAATCGCCACGTCGCCACATGTTCAGTTACACTTCCAGCGAATGTGGATTCTCGAATCGACCGATCCAGAGTGTCCATTCACCTTCAGAATGCTTCCCGGAAGCATGAAAACAGTCGGTCGTGCCCCACGCGCCGACTTCATCGTCGAAGCCGCGCTCGTATCGCGGCTCCATTGTCGACTGACGCTGGACGATGGCGGTTTGGGCGTGGAGGATCTGGGGAGCACGAACGGCACGTGGGTCAATGGGCAGAAGATCGTCCGCGCGCCACTCGTTGATGGCGACACCTTGAAAGTCGGCCGCGTCGAATTCTCGGTGCGGAGCGCGGAGGCTTGATTCCGCCGGTCACGCCGGGTCTCTCAAAAACGGATTCGTGCGTTTCTCCTGCCCGATGGTTGTATCCGGCCCGTGTCCCGGGTACACGCGCGCGTCGTCGCCGAAGCCGAAGAGCACCTGGCGAATGGAGCGCAGCAGCGTCTCGTAATTTCCGCCCGGAAGATCCGTGCGACCGATCGAGCCCGCAAACAGCGTGTCGCCGACGAACAGATCGAGACCCATTTCGCCACGGCGTCCGATCTGCAGACACACGCCCCCGGGGCAATGGCCCGGCGTGTGATGGACGAACACGTCGTAATCGCCAAACGCAATCGGTCCTTTGCCGTCGTAGTAGCGATCGACAGGCGGCGGCTGTTCGACGTCGAGACCGAACATGCGTCCGTGCGCAACCGCCTGGCTGTAGAGAAACACGTCGTCGTGATGCAGATACACGGGGACGTTCAGCGCGCGCTTCGCCCGCGCCACTCCCGACACGTGATCCACATGCGCGTGAGTCAGAAGAATCGACTGGACCGACAGCTTGCGATCGTCGATGAACCGGAGAAGGTGTTCGACTTCATCGCCAGGGTCGATGATGACGGCTTCTGCGGTCCTTTCACACGCGACGACGAACCCGTTCTTCAAAAATGGCGGCGCGGCAGCGGTTTCGATGATCACGAGAGTAGGATAGCGCCAGGCCCTGCCGCGCGGGGTAAGAAGGGTCTGCACGGCAGCGCTCAAACCAGAGGACCTCACGATGGTGCTCGCGATCGTCGACGATTTGCTCTTCCGCTCGAAGATTTCTGCAACTGCCAAGGCTGTCGGCGCGACGATCGCCGCCGCAACCACGGCCGATGCGGCCATCACACGGGCGCACGAGGTGAAGCCCTCGCTGATCCTTCTCGACCTCGATAGCGCTCGAACGCAGCCGTTCGAAGTGTTGCGGCGGCTGGCCGCGGACCGCGAGCTCGCCGGCATTCCGACGATCGGGTTTGTCTCCCACGTTCACGCATCCGCCATTCAACAGGCTCGCGCGCTCGGCATCACTCAGGTCCTGGCCAGGAGCGCGTTCGCCGAATCGCTGCCGGAAATCCTCACGCGCGAGCGCGATGAACGTCGTTGATATTCTCGCGGCACGAAGACGGATCGATCCGTTTGTTCAACCGAGCCCGCTGCGCCAATCGCTCTGGCTGTCTGACAGTGCCGGCGGCGCCGTCTATTTGAAGCTGGAGTCAGTCCAGCTCACGAACTCCTTCAAGATCCGGGGCGCACTGAACGCGGCCTTACGCGTCATCGAGCAAGCGGGCGGATGCGCTGACGCCGCCCCGACGATTGTCGCCGCCTCGGCTGGAAACCACGGACGCGGACTCGCCTTTGCGTGCGAACGGCTTGGCCTCAAAGGCGTGATCTTCACACCCCGCGGAGCGCCGGAAACCAAAAAGACCGCGATCCGACGACACGGTGTCGAGCTGCGAGACGATGCGGCGGACTACGACGCGGCGGAGGAAGCCGCTCGAGCCTTTGCAGACGCACGGGGGTATCTCTACGTCACGGGTTACAACCACGTCGACGTGATTGCCGGGGCCGGCACCGTGGCACTGGAGATTCTCGATGTTCTCCCGCGGCTGGATGCGGTGGTGGTGCCGATTGGCGGCGGCGGCCTGGCCAGCGGCATCGGCATGGTGATGAAAGCCGTTGCTCCCGACGTGCGGGTGATCGGCGTCGAGGCCGCGGTGTCGACAGCCTTCGCGGTGTCGCTTCGCGAAGGACAGATCTCGCGCATCGAGCCCGCTCGATCCCTGGCCGACGGACTCACCGGAAACCTTGAACCACACGCGATCACATTTGAGCTCGTTCGCGCCGTCGTCGACGAGCTCGCCGCGATCGATGAAGACGAGATCGCGGATGCGATTCGACAGCTTGCAGGCGAAGAACACATGATCGCAGAAGGCGCGGGAGCCGTGGCGACCGCCGCAGTCCTTCACCGCAAAGTCGTTCGGCCGCGAGAAACGGCGGTCGTGATGGTCACCGGAGGAAACATCGACGCCGGCACGTTCGCACGCGTCATCGCACCAGGGCCGCTTTGATTACTTCGCCGGCCGGGAGGGGCGAATCTCAATGCGGCTCGGCAAGCTCCGTTCGGGAAACTCGATCAGGCCGACAATCGCGCGCGCGACGTCTTCCGCATGCAGCTTCCACTCGCCCCCGGCGAGGGCAGGCCTTCCTGAGAAACCGGTCGCTACCGAGCCTGGCAGCACATAGCTGACGCGAATGTTGTCGTCGCGCACCTCCTGCATCAGCACCTCGCTGAACGCATTGAGCGCCGTCTTCGATGCGCAATACGCGCCGGCTCCGACGAACGGGTTCTTGCTGGCCAGGCTGCTCACATTGATGATCCAACCGCCTCCAGCCGCGCGCAGATGGGGAATAGCTGCCTTGCAGCAGTGGAAGACTCCGGTCAGGTTCGTGTCGATGATCCGGTTCCACTCCTCCACCGTCATATTGGCAATGGCGCCGCCCACTCCGACGCCGGCATTGTTGACGAGCACATCGAGCCGGCCGAATCGATTGGCGATTGCATGGAACGCGCGCTCAACCGCCGCGTATTCGCGGACATCACAGACGACACCCATCACGTCGTCGTCGCGCGATCGCGATCGCAGGTTGTTTTCTGCCGCCGTCACACCATCGGCCGACGTCCCGCTGATCGCCACCCGATGGGCACCGGCGAGAAACGCCTCGGCGACGGCAAAGCCGATGCCGCGCGTTCCGCCCGTCACAAAGCACACACGATTCATCCGGATAGAATATGCCGCGGTGAGCACGCTCGTCATACTCGGCGCCGGCGATCTTGGTGGCGCGCTCGCGCGACAGCTTGCCGCAGCTGACGTGGTCTCGACGATTGTGCTCGTTGACGAAGCCGGTGCAGCGGCGGAAGGCAAGGCGCTCGACATACGCCAGGCGAGCCCTGTTGACCGCTATTCGACCTCCTTGCGGGGCAGCAGTCAGCTCGATGCAGCGATCGGGACAGACTTCGTCGTGCTCGCAGACAGATTTTCAGCTTCCGACGGAGAGTGGCACGGGGACAGCGCGGTCGCGTTGGTGTCGCGGGTCAGCGCGCTCAACAAGCGAGCGCCGATTCTATGTGCCGGCGCGAAGCAGGCTGACGTGGTCGGTCGCGCGGTCCGCGAGTTGGGTCTGCCGCGTTCCCAAGTGTTCGGGTCGGCTGCCGAAGGGCTGCGATCCGCGATTATCGCGCTCACGGCGCTCGAGGCTTCTTGCGCGGCAACCGATATCGAGCTCTCGGTCATCGGCCGCGCGCCAGACCACATCATCGTGCCCTGGGAAGAAGCCTCAATCGGCGGCCGGCGTGCAACCGAAGTTCTCTCGCCACCATCGATCGCGCGACTGGAGGCCCGGCTCACCAGGCTTTGGCCGCCGGGGCCGCTCACCCTCGCGTCGGCGGCGACGCGCGTCATCAGGGCCGCACTTTCGCGAACACCGCGCACGGTGAGCGCGTTCGTCTCGGTGGCGCGCGAGCAAGGGGCGCTCGGCGCCGTCGGCATGCTGCCGGTGACCGTGTCACCGCACGGCGTCGAAAAAGTCGTGGTGCCGGCGCTCTGCAGACGCGATCAGGTGAGGCTAGAAACGGCGCTCACTGGAAACTAAGAACGAAGAACGAAGAACCAGGAACGAAGAACACAGAACGGCGAACGAAGAACTAAGAACGGACGAAGGCAGCGAATCAGCGAAGAGAAACTGACGCGGCGGTTGTCGGGTGCCGATCGCCGTCTGTGAGCGAGAGCTGCTGATCGACGGCATGCCGCTCGAACACGCCGCTGAAGTGCCGGACGATGAGATCCTCGACGTCGGCCAACCGTTGCTTCTCGCGCGTCACCTTCGCCAGCGAGGTGACGCCTCGATCGCCGATACCGCACGGCACAATCAGCCGGAAATAATCCAGGTCGGTATTCACGTTGAACGCGAAGCCGTGACTGGTGATCCAGCGCGAGATTCGCACGCCAATGGCGCCGACCTTCTCTCCGTTGATCCACACTCCTGTGAGCGTCGGGATCCGCTCGGCACGGATGTCGAACTCACCGCAGACGCGAATCATGACCTCTTCGAGATCGCGGACGTAGCGGTGCACATCCTGGCGATCGGGACGAAGATCCAGAATGGGATAGCCGACAATCTGACCGGGGCCGTGATAGGTGACGTCGCCACCCCTCCCGGTCTCGAATATCTCGACGCCGAGCTCCGCAAGCCGCTCGCGATCCGCGAGCACGTTCAGTGCGCCGCCCTTTCTCACGCCGATAGTGATGACGTGCGGATGCTGCAGCAGCAGAAGCGTGTCGGGAATGTGGTCGCGTCTCCGATCTTCGACCAGCGAACGCTGCAGCTCGACTCCGTCGGCGTAGGAGATCAGTCCGAGTCGGCGAATTGCAAGTGTTCGCATGTGAAGAACCGCGAGCCGGAAGGCCCGCGCCACGTACGTGTAGTCGTGCCCCGCGGCCTAAACGGCCGCCGCGTCGAAGTTCTCGAGCCCCTTCTTCACGTCGGCCATGAACTGGTCGGCGACCGCGCCATCGATCAACCGATGGTCGTATCCGAGCGTCAGATACCCCATCAACCGAATGCCGATCATGTCGTCGATCACGACGGCGCGTTTTTCGATCGTGCCAACGCCAAGAATCGCTACCTGCGGCTGGTTGATGATCGGCAGCCCGAATTGCGCGCCGAAGTTGCCAGGGTTCGTAATCGTAAAGGTGCCGCCGTGCACCTCCTCGGGATTCAGCTTTTTCGCCCGGGCGCGGTCGGCCACGTCAGATATCGCACGCGACAGTCCCAGCAAGTTGAGCTCGCCGGCACGCTTTACCACGGGGACGATTAATCCATTCTCGAGCGCAACGGCCACCCCGAGATTGATATCGCGCTTGTAGACGACGTTCTCGCCGTCAATCGACGCGTTCACGATTGCGTGACGGCGAAGACAATCCACGGCCACCTTGGCGATGAAGGAGGTGTAGGTGAGCTTCACACCGCGCTGCTCGTACGCGGCGCGGTGCTCCTTGCGAAGACTCTCGACCCGACTGTAGTTGACTTCGAACACCGAGTACACATGCGCGGACGTTCGGCGGCTGATCACCATGTGCTCGGCGATCTTCCTGCGCATGATCGACATCGGCTCGACCCGATCGGCTGCGGGAGGTCCGCCCGGTGCGCTCGGCTGCTCGCGTGCGATGCGATGCTCCGGTGCGGCAGGTTCGAGGCGTCCCGCGGGGACGGCCTTCTCGATGAATCCCAGAATGTCGTTCTTGGTAACGCGGCCGCCAATTCCGGAGCCAGCGATCCGTCGAATGTCGACGCCGTGCTCCGCGGCGATTCGCCGCACGAGCGGCGAAGATTTTTGCCGCCGCATGACGTCGACATCTTCCGCCGCCGGCTCCTCGCCTGGCTGCTGGGTGAGCGGCGCAGACGCGGACGAAGTGCCGCTCGCTTGATCCTGTGCGCCAACA
The DNA here is from genome assembly GCA_035637635.1 of Vicinamibacterales bacterium. Taxonomy (GTDB): domain Bacteria; phylum Acidobacteriota; class Vicinamibacteria; order Vicinamibacterales; family UBA2999; genus DASPWV01. Next base: position 6,405 of record DASPWV010000404.1, read on the forward strand.
GCCGCCGACGGTGTACCGTCAGGCTGCGGCGTGTGCGGCGCGGTTTCGCCGGACGGCGGCGGCGCAGCAGCCGCGGCTTCGGCACCCGCGGACGCTGGCCTTTCACTCGGCGCGCCAATTGTGGCGACGACGCTGTTGACGGGAACGGTCTCGCCTTCCTTCACCTGAATGTCGAGAAGAGTGCCGGCGGCCGGCGATGGAATCTCGGCATCGACTTTGTCCGTCGAGATCTCAAAAAGCGGTTCGTCGCGATCGACGCTCTCGCCGACCTTCTTGATCCAGCGGACAATCGTCCCTTCGGCGATTGACTCGCCCATCTGCGGCATAACTACGGGTGTCGCCATGATGGTTCTCTAACCCAGCTTACATGCAGAAATCGATCATCGACCTAAATGTGAATCGCGGCGCCGGTCACGGCATGCGCCGCTTCGCCCATCGCCTCCGACATGGTCGGGTGTGCATGCATCGTCTTCACGAGCTCTTCGATCGTGCACTCCAGCCGCAGCGCAACCACAGCCTCCGCCACGAGCTCAGTGGCGCGCGGACCGATGATGTGCACGCCCAGCACTTCGTCGTACTTCTTATCGGCAACAATCTTCACGAAACCGTCTGTCTCGCCGGCCATGCGCGCGCGACCGAGCGCCTTGAACGGAAATGCGCCGACGCGCACGTCGTAGCCTTGCTGCCTTGCCTGTGACTCCGTCAAACCAACGCTGCCGATCTCGGGATCGCAGTACGTGCAGCGCGGCACGTGATCGTAGTTGATCGGGCGAACCTCACGCCCCGCGATCCGCTCGGCCAGGATGATGCCCTCCATCGACGACACGTGCGCGAGCTGATAATGCGGTCCACCCATCGTGATTACATCGCCGATGGCGGAGATTCCCGGCACATTCGTGCGATACAGCTGATCGACGACGACGTAGCCTCGATCTACCGCGATGCCGAGGGCTTCGATGCCGAGTCCTTCGGTGACGGGGCCTCGGCCCGTCGCGACGAGCAACACGTCAACCCTGAGACTTGCCGCCTTCCCCTGTCCTGACGTCATCTGCAGCTCGACGCCCGCCGACGTCACCTTTGCGGATGTCACCTTCGTGTCCGTCGACACTTTGATGCCGCGCCGCTTGAAATCTTTTTCGAGCTCCGCGGACACCGCCTCGTCTTCACCAGGCACCAATCGAGGCAGGAGCTCGATTACCGTGACTTCGCTGCCGTAGCTCTTGAAAATGGACGCGAACTCGACACCGACGGCACCGCTGCCCAGAATTGCGATGGTGCGCGGCACGTCTTTGAGATGGATCGCTTCGTCGCTGAAGATCACACGCTTTCCGTCGGCGTCGATTCCTGGAACACTCCTGGCGCTGGAACCTGTCGCGATGACAATCTCTCTTTTTGCCGCGAGCGTCTGTTTCGCGCCGTCGGCCGACGTCACCTCGACGGCGTTTCCGCCTGCGAGGCGAGCCGTACCTTTGATCCAATCGATCTTGTTCTTCTTGAATAGCAGCTCTACGCCACCGGTCAAGCCAGAGACGATCTTGTCTTTCCGTGCGTGAACGACCGTCATATCGAGCTTGACGGCGCCACCGTCGACGCCGCTCAGGCCCCACTCTTTCGCCGCCTGCGCGATCTTCAGCGCGTGGGCGTGCTCGAGCAGTGCCTTCGTCGGAATACAGCCCCAGATGAGACACGTTCCCCCGAGCGCCTTCTGTTTCTCGACCACCGCGACCTTCAGGCCGAGTTGAGCTCCGCGGATGGCAGCGACATATCCGCCCGTGCCCGCGCCAATCACAATCACGTCGTACTCGTTGGCCATAGAAACAGCCTCTCACTGTCGCTTGGAACGCCGAAGAAGGTCAAGCTGTCGGATCAGCGCAGATAACAGACTCTCTGATTCAAGACTTGAATTCTCATCTGCGGCTATCTGTGGTCATCTGCGGCTATCTGTGGTTATCTGCGGCCATCTGCGGCTTATCTGCGGCTTATCTGCGGCCATCTGCGGCTATCTGCGGCTATCTGCGGCTCGATCACGTTTGAGACTTGCCAAAGGCACAAAGGATTGCTGCGCGGGCGGGCGCTCGCTCAATTGCTCG
>DASPWV010000405.1:0-1532 GCA_035637635.1 Vicinamibacterales bacterium
CGCGGCGGGACGAAGAAGAGCTCTGCGCATGGCGAGTACTATCTGCTGCCGAATGAGGACCACGATCGCAACGGCGCCGCGGCATTCCCCAGTTCACATCTCGCGCTGGTCGGCACGGAGAGCGCGGTGCTCGAAGCGCTCAATGCGCGCGCCGCGGGCGGCACCTCGTTCATCACTGCGAGCGGACTCGGGCGCGAAATGGCCCGTATTGATCCGCACGCGACGGCCTACGCAATCGTCGATGTCGCACGTGCGCAGCGGCTCGCGGATGGTCCGCACGTCTCGAGTCGCACGACGTCCGGCCTGGCGCTCAACAGCGCGTTGCGCACGGTCACCACCGTCGCGCTCTGGGCAACCGACAGCGGCGACGCGCTGAAGCTCGGCGCGTTCGGCCTGTCGCGCGATCCGGAGACGCTGCAACTGGTCGAGGACACGCTTCGCGGCGCCTTGGCCGCGATGCGCCTCGCGGTTCAGGACAAAGAGCCGGATCTCGTGAGCGTTCTCCGGAAGTTCAACGTCGCCCGAAGCGATGATGCGGTGACGATCTCGGGCACGGTTTCCGCGGCAACATTCCGGCACTACGTGGCCAAATCCAAGTAGCTTTGTGGAGGACAGCCGCCCTCGGCTGTCCTCACACGAAGCGCCGCAAGTTCTCCCGCCACCACGGCCAGTCGTGACCGAACGCTCCGCCCCAGAACTCGGAGTGATTCGGGATCCCCCTCGACCAGAGCAGATTCGAGAAATCGCGATTCTGCTGCACCAGCGTGTCGTATTCGCCGGTGGCGATGACCCAGGCAACGCGCGATAGCTTGCCGATCCATTCGCCGCTCATCTGCGAAATGTATGCGGTTGGGCAATGGAAGTAACAGTTGTCGTCCCAGTAGCCATCGAGAAATTGATGCACATCGTAGAAGCCTGAGAAGCAAACCGCGCGACTCACGACATCGGGATGACGTCCTGCGAGATTCGCGGCGTGATAGGCGCCGAAGCTTGCGCCGTACACGACCAGATCGCCGCGCTGCGCTCGATTGAACGTGTACGGAATCATTTCGTTGCGCAGATACGAGTCGTACTGCGCGTGACGCGCGACGCGCACCGCCGGGTGAACGTGCCGGTTGTACCAGCTCTCGTAGTCGACAGAATCGACGCATACCAGTTGAATCTCGCCGCCATCGACTTTGTCCGCGAGCGATCCTGTCAATCCAAAATCTTCGTTTTCGTAAAAGCGGCCGCCGGAGGTCGGAAACAGCAGCACCGGCCGTCCAAACTTGCCGAACCAGAGGAACTCCATGTCGCGGCCGAGGGAAGGGCTCCACCACTTCCCGTATTCGCGGTACATGATCAGTGCTCGCGCTCGAGAAATCGTTTCAGGTGCTTCAGCCTGTTCCGAACTTCACTGGAAAACACCCAGCGACAGATGATGTCCATCAGCGGGCGAAGCAGCTTCGGCCGAGTCTCGAAGTTGTAGCGGTAAGTCACGCGGGTCCGATTGTCGTTAATGCCTTCCTGACGCAGTGTGGCTGCGAATGAGC
>DASPWV010000406.1:0-6202 GCA_035637635.1 Vicinamibacterales bacterium
TTCCTGCACGAGCTCGTCGCGCTGATTGCGGAGCTCGATCGCGAACCGAACCACGCCATGGTCCGGACGACTGGTCGTGTGACGGTCAGCTACGCGCGCGCGGGCGGAGACCGTGTCGCCGGGGCGAATCGGCGCGCGAAACGTCCATCGCAACTCGAGCAGCGCGAGGAGCGTCCCGGCCGTGAGCCCCGACTGGCTCAGAAGGCCAGTCGCAACGGCCACGCCCAACGCCCCATGCGCAATGCGCCCGCCAAACGACGTCGCTTCCGCCGCAGCGTCATCGAGGTGCAGCCAGAGTCCGCGAGCTCGTCACGCATCGTTTTCCGCTCGCCCGCATCAACGACGCGCTCGACACACTCAGGTCGGGCAGTGCGATTCGGGTTGTCGTCGTGCCGGGAGAAATGAGCTAGCCTCCTGGTGTGCAGGACATGACACGGCGTGAATTCCTTGCATTGACCGGGGGCTGGGTCTCTTCCGCCGCAGTTGGAATTGGCCAACACCCTGGCACAAGACCACAACCCGCACCGCAGCCTCCCGCGAGCTTCGTCGGGGAGGCCGATATCACGCTCCGTATCGGAGAGCTGACGCTCGATTTGGCTCCGCGGCGATCGGTCAGAACGATCGGCTACAACGGTCAGGTGCCGGGCCCCTTACTGCGGGCCCGGGCTGGACGTCCTTTGACCGTTGAGGTCTGGAACGACACCTATGATCCGGACATCGTCCACTGGCACGGGTTCCACATCCCGTCCGAGGTTGACGGCGCATACGAAGAAGGCACACCCGGAGTCGCCCCACACGGCCGTCAGCGATACACTTTCACCCCGGACCCGCCGGGCACACGCTGGTATCACAGCCACAACACGTCAGGCCGGAATCTGAAGAGGAGCACCTATACCGGGCAGTTCGGCATGTTCGTCGTGGAATCCGGCGATGATCCGGGGGGCTACGATCAGGAAGTGCCAATCCTGCTCCATGAGTGGGAGCCCCGCTTTTCGGACCGTGGCCCGCTGGACATCGAGTTCCGCTACTTTTCGATCAACGGGAAGATGCTGGGCTCCGGCGAGCCGATCCGCGTCCGCGAGTCGCAGCGGGTGCTATTCCGCATCGTGAATGCCAGCGCGACCTTGCAACATCGGCTGGCGCTCCCCGGGCATCAGTTTCATGTGATCGCGCTCGATGGCAACGCGCTTCCGAGTCCAAAAAGACGTCCCCCTTGTCGATCTCGGCCCAGGCGAGAGAGTGGACGCGATCGTGGAAATGAACCGACCGGGCGTATGGATCCTAGGAGAAGTGGACAGCGCGCAGCGTATCGCTGGAATGGGAATCGTCGTCGAGTATGCGGGCCAGCAGGGTGCTCCGCGGTGGGAACCTGCACGGCCTTTTACCTGGGACTACGCGATGTTTGGCGGAAACGAACCGGTCCCCGAGCCGGACGCGCGACTGCCGTTCGTGTTCCGAGCCACGGACGACCGACATCACTGGACAATCAACGGGAAGTCTTACCCCCGCACCGATCCGATCATCGTCCAGGCGAACAGGCGCTACCGGTGGCTGCTGGACAACCAGACGGCTGAGCATCACCCGTTCCATTTGCACCGTCACGCCTTCGAACTCGTTCGCGTCGCTGAAAAACCGTTATCGGGCATCTGGAAGGATGTCGTCGTGGTACCAGCGTGGAAGCAGATGGAAATCGATGTGCCAACCCTTCGACCGGGCCTGTCGCTGTTTCACTGCCATCAGCAGTTTCACATGGACATGGGTTTTATGGCGATGATGCAGTATGCAAGTTGACGACTAGCTTCACGTGCGCACGAGGACTTGGGTGCGCGCCGAAAGGACCGGGCAAAGGCCGATTCGGCGCAATGGTGTGGCGCGATGCGAGCGCCATGGCACGCGATCGTCGCGTTTCGCGCGATGCTTACTTCTGGATCGATTTCAAATAGTCTGTAAGGCTCTTGATCCGAATCTGAGCGGTTCCGCTGTCTGGACCAAGCGATCTGAACAGGCTGCCCCACATCGGCATTTCGCGGCTGCCGTGCGCCGGGACTTCGTCCAGCCCCTCGATGAAGCGGCTCACTTTGACTGTCGGGAAGGTCCCTCCGTTCCGAGCGCTCAACGTGGTGAGGTCTGCAGGTGCCTTCTTGAGCGCTGCGGCGGCCGGTCCATCCCCTTTGGCCTCCTTGCCATGGCAGGCCGCACAGTAAGACTGGAACATCTGCTGTCCGTTGTTGGCCGAGGTCCGCACTATTGGAGCCGTCTTGACCTTCGGCTTCTCCTGCGCGGCGACGACAACCGGCAAAAGAAGCATGGCACAAAGTGCGACCAGAATTCGCGGTGACATTGCAGCTCCTCCCTTCTCGTGGAAATCGTTCTCCTGGAGAAACAAACCGGTCCCACGGATATCCGTTCGCGAACGACCAAATACCGTGAGCCCGCAAACAGGCGGCGGGTCCGGTGCGGACATTATGGACGGAGAGATCGCCTGCAGGAAGCTGAAACTGAAGTGCACCCTGCGGCCACGAATCATGTCCTCAATGTGATTCCATCAGGCGTGCCGGGTAACCTCGATTGAAAAACCGTCCTGTACTACGATGCGCTGGTGGATGACGGTGCGTCTCGGCGGCGAGGCTACTTATTCCTCCGATCGTGCGATACGAGAACGGTCGTCGTGAGTATCGTGACGTTGCACGCGCGATCCGTTACGGTGGCTTCGAGCGTGTAGATACGGCCATCAACGTCTTTTCCATGACGCGACGCTTCGAGCTCGAAGACGCGCGTCAACTGGAGGGCGCTCTCACCCGTGGCGGTGAATGGTGAGAGAGACGGTTCCACGGCGCCATACTCGTCGAGCACGCGGAAGGTTACGGTGTCGATGCCCGTGCCGGTGTCCGCGAGATCGGCGGAGAGCGTGACCGGCATCATCTTGTCATTCGGCGGCCAGACGAACGCAGGATCTGCGGCAATCGATCCAGTGGGCGCAGACCGATCGATGGTGATGTCGAAGGTCGCGACTCGCCCCTCGGTGACCGCGATGGTGCATGCAGTCGTATACGGCGCCTGGCCGACCGGCGATACCGTTACCGTGAACTCCCCCGGCGCGAGATCGACCCCACCGTAGTAACCGTTGCCGTCAGAGGCAGTGGATATCGACGTCCGGCCGCTTAGTGGCGTTGTTGCGTCAGCAAGACGCGAAATCGTGACGCCGCCGGTGTCGATGAGTGCCCCCGTCTCGTCGCGCACGATGCCGCGCACGTGCCCCACGCGCGGGTTTTCTTTCCACGAAAGTTCCGGAATCAGGGCGGGCATATCGAAAATGGCCGTCGGGTTCGTGGCCGGATCCTCGAAGAGCGTCAAGCCATCTGCCGAACGACCTGTTACCAGGCCGGCGGCGAAGTCGGCGTACGGCCTCGCAGGAGTGTTCTGCCCCGGCGGAATCGATAGCGGATTCGCGGTGACGGCGACGTTGCTGGTCGCCATCGAAAACAGGTTCACCCCGATGGTGCGATTGCCCAGCGCCGACGGCTGCAACGCTCGTCGGACCTGCAGCAGCGAGCCCTCAATGGAATTGAGGAATGCTCCGACGCCCATCATCGCCGATCGGTCGTACTGATGGTTTCGCACCCACTCATTCCACCGATCGAACGCCGTGCGGCCGCTGGTCTGATGTTCGCGTTGGTAAATCATCGGAATGGCGACGTCGATGATCCCCTCCTCGGTCCACGCGCGCCAATCCTGATAGACGCGCCAGTACGCCTCCGCCGAGAGCCATCCAGCTTCGGTCGTCGGCCCGGAGCCGAACGCGATGAACGCCCCTGACAGTTTGACACGAGGACGGATCGCAATCGCATCGAGATAAATACGACGTACGAGTCCCGTGACCTGATCCCGCCGCCACTGGTTCCACAACGGATCGTTCTGCGCCGGCGGCGGCGCACCGGGCGCGATGCCGTAGCGACGCTGAAACCGCGCGATGCTCGTCGCGTTGTAGCCGACGCTGGTCCCGCTCGACGGCGTCTGCCCCGCAATCGAGATCTCCGGGTACCGGATGCGGTCCAGGTGCAGGCCATCGATGTCGTAGTTCCCGACAAGGTGCATCAGCACATTCACCGTGTAGAGCGCAGCATCGGGATGCCCGGCATCGATATAGAACTCGCTGCCAAAACGATGTCCCTGAAGCGCGATGCCCGTCCCCGGCGTGCCGTCCGCAATGAGCGTGCGGGTGAGCCAGTTGTCCGGCGTCTGCGTGATCGTGTTGGTCGCCAGGTCGTAGCCGCCATGAAGGTTGAAGACGTGATTGGGATCGATCGGTGGAAACAGATTCGGTGCGCGGTTCCAGATCGCATTGACGATCACGAACGCATGTACTTCCAGCCCGTTCGCGTGCGCCTCGAGAATGAGGTCCTGCAGCGGATCGAACCCGGGCGCCAGAGGTGTGCGGTCGGCGAGCGGCTCGAGAGAGTTCAAGTACCACGAGTCGCCACGACGACGGACCTGCGCGAAAATCGTGTTGGCATTCGCCGCGAGGGCGCGGCTGACGACTGTTGTCACATCGGTGTGGTTGTTCAGGGAAGTGTTGAACGTGTCGACCCAGAAGCCGCGCACCTCGCTCCGTGGCTGAGCCTCGACGAGCGTCGCGGTCCCAGCCACCACCCCCACGACACTGCACACGTAGAGCAGCACGCTTCGCAGACTGAGCACCCGCATGATGACTCCTTGGTTTGTCGCGACGGTCGCTGACGAGGTGGGGCCAGCCGCTCGCAAGCGAGCGTCTAGTTACCGTGGCGGCATGGCTTGTGTCAACTGCAAAGCAGCGCAATCCAACGCCTCAAACGTGCGCAGCATCGGAAGCACACTAATCGACAGTCCGGCCCAATTTCGGCCGAAATCAAGACAATATCGACTCGCGGTTGAACCCTGTCCGCTGTGAGGCGCAACACGCCGGCGACTTCTGATTGATACATCCCGCCAAGACAGCCGTGAAACTCCGCGATATTTTGCGCTATTTCGCTTCCGGACGTCGCGTCGGTTCTCGTTACTAAGACTCTTGACGCCTTCCGCACACCGCGATATTGTCCGTTGAACGGATAAAATGCGAGCCTCGGTATGCGCCGCATCGATTTGAACGCCTTCCGCCTCGCGCAGCGCGACACCCCGCGCGAGATCAATCGCCGGATCGTGCTCAACCTGATTCGCGCCCGCCAACCGCTCTCACGCGCCGACCTCGCGCGTCTGATGGGTGCCCGCCGCGGCGCCGTCAGCGTGCTCGTCAAAGACCTGATTGACGAAGGGTTGGTCTTCGAGGGCGCCAAGGGCGAGGCGGTCCGCGGCCGCAAGCCGCAGTTCCTCTACATCGACACACGCAGACGCTCTGTGGTCGCCGTCGATCTCCGTCCCACACGAACTTCCGTCATGCTTACCGACGTCGTCGGGGAGCCGCTCGCCGGCCCGTCGACCTTCGCCACGCCGTCCGACCCGCAGAAGTTCATCGAGGTACTTGCAGAACGCATTCGCGTGCTCCTCGACGAGCACGGTAAGACCGGATGCTGCGAGGGCATCGGAGTCGTCGTGCCCGGCATGGTGGATCGGACCGGCAGCCGCGTGCTGTTCGCGCCGCGGCTCGATTGGAAGGATGTGCCGCTGCGCGAGCCGCTCGCCACCGCCACCGGGTTGCCGGTTCAGATCGAGAACTCCGGCAAGGCCTGCGCGCTCGCACAGATGTGGAGCGCACACGGGCCCGCGGCGCCGGCGGATTTCGTGTTCCTCTCGGTCTCGGACGGACTCGGCGTCGGGGTTGTCGTGGGCGGCCGGCTGCTCCGCGGCCGCCACAACATCGGCGGCGAATTCGGGCACGTGCCGATCAACGTTGACGGCCCTCCCTGCGCATGCGGGGCGAACGGATGCTGGGAGTCGTACGTCTCGAACCTCGCGACCCTTTCGCGATACTTCGGACGACCGCTTTCTCCGCACAAGCCGATTCCGCCGGAGCTTGCGACGTTCACCATACAGGATTTGATCGCGCGCGCCAGGGGCGGCGATAGAAAGGCCGCCGGCGCCATCCAAGCGACGGGACGCTACCTGGGGCTGGGGCTCGCGGCGGTTATCAACGCCGTCGATCCGTCGCGAATCTATCTCAGCGGAGAGATCACCACGGCGTGGGATCTGATCGAGTCGGCGCTGAACGACGCGATCGCCGAGCGCGTGC
>DASPWV010000407.1:0-2021 GCA_035637635.1 Vicinamibacterales bacterium
CGCCGAGAGGATCTCGATGGGCCTGCGGCTGATGCCCTTCAGTGCGGCGACAATTCCTCTGCGCGGTCAAAAAAAGAGCTTCGCCGCGAGCTGTGCCTGTAGCGGCGGCCCCGCCTGGTTGAATTGGCCGAACGTCGCCAGCGGATTGCCTGGATACACGCCAGCACCGAAGATGTTGTTGATCTCGACGAAGTTCGTCCGGTTGAAGAGGTTAAACACCTCGAAGAGCCCCTCCACCGCCACTTTGCTCGACAGTCTGAAGCGACGGCTCACACGAACGTCCACGTTCGCCTGATACGGCATCACGCCGGTGTTCCGCCCGACGCTCGACGCCTCAGAGCCGGGATTCTCCCGCGCGCGATCGGGCGACGAAGTCCCACCGTCGCCGTCGCCGTTGAGATCGGCACCGGCCAGAATGTTGTACGGCCGTCCCGACGCCACGGTGACGATCGACGACACCTGCACGGCACCGGGTGCCACATACAACCCGCTCAAGACGAAGCGGTGCCGCTGATCCTGCAGCGATGGGCCCTTCTCATCGTCGGGTGTGAACCCGACGGGCAGGCCTGTGGGATCCGAAGCGGCTCGTCCATGTCCCATTCGCTGCGGAACGAATGCGCTCTGGAAATCCGTCGAGTTGTCCTCGGCCTTCGACAACGTATAACTGGCCAGGAATTGGTAGCGATCGATGAAGCGCTTGTTCAGCGAGAGCGTGAGACCTCGATACCACGTCTCGCCAAAGCTGGTGTACTGAAGCACCGACGCCGAAGTGCCCGCACGACCGCCCACGTCTTCCGGGCGCCGGCCGGCGCCGAGCGACGGCACGATCGGGTTGTAGTCAATCGTCCCGAGTTGTTTGAACCCTCGCGCGTACACGAAGCTTGCCGACAACGAGATCTGGTTGCGAATCTCCTGGTCGATCCCCACCGACGCGTGGTGGGCGTAGGGCGTCTGCAACCCCGGATCGATTGAGATCACCAAGCTCGGGTACGGCGTGCTCGGCTCCGGAAGTTTGTGTCCCGGCGCGTTCCACGCGGCCACCGAGGTGGGCAAGCCTGCAACGAACGTCCGCACCTTGCCTCCCCCGCTGATCCCTTCCGTGATCCCGACGATGCTCGTGATGTGATTGTCGTAGAAGATGCCGTAGGACGCGTGAACGGACGTCTTCTGATTCCCCTTGGGATCCCATCCAACCGACAACCGGGGCGCGATGTTATTGTGGTCGCCGGGGAACGAGTACGGGCTGAACCCGACGACGTTGTACTGAACGTCGGGCCACAGCTGATCCTGATACCGGACGCCAAGTTTGACCGTCAGGTTGGGCTCCACCCGCCAGTCGTCCTGCGCAAAAAGCGAAACGTCCTTGTAGACGTAAGGAGTGAGCGTCTCGCCATAACCCTGTACGTAGCGTGCGGGGAGCCCGAGTGCCACCGCCTGGATGGTGGTGACCGGCACGGGCAGCAGACCCGGAATGGCCGGCAACGCGGCAAAAATGTAACGTCCGCCGAAATGCAGCGGCAGACGGCCATTCGGGTTGTCGATGTAGTTGAAGTCGAACCCGGATTTCAGCTGGTGACGGCGAATGTAGTAGCTGAGGGTATCGAGCACTTGGTATCGATCGCTCAAACGCGGCTGCGGCGTGAACCGCTGACGACCCACGCTCGCGACTGCGAGCACTTCGAGTGTCGGGCCTCCCTGATTCTCGCCCACGCACGGGCCGCCGCAGTTCGGGTCGAGCGAATCGATCGTCTGATCGCGGCGCGCGAACTGGAAACGCAGTTCGTTCACCAGCCGCGTGCCGGAGACCGCGGTGTGCGACGCGGCAATCATGTAGTCGTTCGCATCGAGCGCGGCCGCACGGCTCTTCGCCACGATTCCGCCGAAGGGCTCGATGTTCTCGTTGAGCTGATTGGCGTAGTTGAACCGCAGTACGAAGCCCTGCGTCGGCGAGATCTGATGATCGACCTTGGCCAGGAACTGATTGCCTTTCACCGCATACGGAGTGTTGCCCGTCTCGACGA
>DASPWV010000408.1:0-4879 GCA_035637635.1 Vicinamibacterales bacterium
TGTCCTTGACCTTGAGCACCACGCGCGCGGGCCCGGGATGATGCTCCGCAATGATCTCCACCCGCCCTTCCTTCGTGTACTTGAGCGCGTTGCTCAGAAGGTTGACGAGGATCTGCTTGAGTTTCTGCCGGTCGCTCTTCAGCTTGGGCAGCACCTCGGGCACCGTCACGTGCACAGATGCCGGCGCTTGCGCGATGACGCCTTCGAGTTCCTCCATCACCTCTTTGATCACATCATCCACCGGGAACTGTGACACCTGAAGCGGCATGCGGCCGGCCTCGATGCGCTCGATATCGAGCACATCGTTGATGAGCGTCGCCAGGTGCTTGCTGTTGGCGTCGATGCGCTGAACGGTTCTCTGCTGCTCTTCGCTGAGCGGTCCGTAAAAGCCGCCGATCAGCATGAGCGAGTAACCGAGAATCGCGTTGAGTGGTGTGCGGAACTCGTGCGAGACGTTCGCGAGAAACTGCGACTTGGCGGCAGACGCTTGCTCGAGCGCGAGCGCCTGCCGGCGAAGCAGCTCGTTCTGATGTGCGAGCTCCGCCGTCGCATCGCGCACGCGGTGTTCGAGCTGCGCCGATGCCTGTTGCAGCTCCGCGTACAGCCGTTCCCGCTCGATGGCTTCCGTTTGATCGTGAAGCACGGTCACCACGCCGCTCAACTCGCTCGGGCCGCTCATCATGCTGCCGGCGACCGCTTCCATCGGCACGAGGCGGCCCGTTTTGGGATCCGTCACGGTGATTCGTTCGCGCCAGCGCTGATTGATTCCACTTTGCAGGAGCAGCCCCGAGACGAACGATGAGAACTGGGCGACGTTCGCCTGCACCCGCAACGCCTCCTGCGTGGGCGAGCGCTCGGGCGCGGTGAAGAACCGCTCGGCAGGCGAATTCGTCATCAGGATATCGCCCGCAGGATCGGTGACGATGATCGGATCGGCGACGGAGTCGACGAGCAAATCGAGCCGGTTGCGCTCGGTGCGCATCTGCAGTTCCACCTCGCTCAACCGGCGATAGTTTTCTTCCAGCTCCTGCCGTGCACGCCACAGATCCGTCACGTTCCGCAGGACCGAGACCACTGCGCTGCTGTCACGATCCAGCGAGATGGTGGACGTCAGCAGCTCGAAGAGCAAATCGGATCCGTCTTCCGGATCCACCAGAATGAGCTCGCGCGCCGCTGACGAGGATTGGCGCTCGACCAGCCGCCCCGCGAGCGCGGACGAGAAAAACAAGTTGTTGATTTCGACCGCGCGGCGGCGGCCCTCACTTTCATCCGCTCGAATGGCGAACAGCTGTTCCGCGCGTGCGTTGCCGATCACGAGCTTCCCCGATGGATCGGTGAGCAGAATCGGATCGGTCACCGCATTGATGATGCTGTAGAGCAGATGCCGCTCCCGGTCCATGCCGGGATCGGCCGTCACGTTTCGGACACGCAGCGACTGGAATTTCGCGCCGAGGACGTCGGCAAACCACAGGACGTCGTTATCGAACTCGGGCTCGTCGCCTTCGAGCAGCAGAATGCCGACCGGCGGCAACGCCGGATCCGGCCGTAGCGGGACGGCGTGAAACGATGCGCCTTCGAGCGGCGTCTCAGGATGCCGGCGGCCGCCGCGAAATTGCGCGGCCTCGCCCTTCCAGGCGGTGGCGGCCAGCGGATCGCGCCGATCTTCGAGATCGACGACGAACTCGCCGGTTCGCGCCGGGGAGATGCCAAGCGCCGCAATCCCCCACAGACGATCGGGATCGCCGGCGGCCGTCGCAAGCAGGGCTCTCGTGATCGCGGCGTGGTTACCCAGCCACTCCAGTCCCCGTTGCGCGCAGACCGACGCGTCGACGCTGCTCAACAGGAATTCAACGAGCGCCAGCTTCGCGTCCGGCTGGATCATGTCGACGACGGTCGCCTACGTCGTCCGGAAGGAGGCTCGATTCGCGGAGCTCGCTCCCGCTCGAGCAGTTCGGTTTCCACGCTGAGCGTCTCGCTGGGGCTCGCTTCGAGCGCCGGTCGCGATGCGGTGGACACCTGCCCGACAGCCTCTGCGTACTTCAGATACGTATCGATCGACGCCACGACGACACGCGCTTCGACGGTGATCAAATCGATTCCGACGAGGGACACTCGGACCCACGCGTCGATGACGATGCCTTTGTCTAGTACGCGATCGAGGACGTCAACGAGACTGGTTCCGCCTGCAGCTCTTTCAACGGGCATTGTTCACTCCACCTGACGTGGTTGTCTTACCCTGAGTCGCGCCGGCGCGCGCGCGGAGCTCCTTTCAGGACCCGGCCTGGCGGCGCCGTGCTCGTATTGGGATTTGCGGCGCCGAGCCGACGCTCGAGCGCGGTAATCCGCTGCTCGAGTCGTTCGCGATCGCTCGCACCCGCGCGACCTGGTGCGAGATGACGGTCGTACATCCACCAGTCGAGACCGATTTCGCGCGCTTTGTCGAGCGAGCACACGATGAGGCGAATCCGAATCGTGAGCAGTTCCACTTCGGCGAGCGAAATCTTGATGTCACCGCCCACGAACAGGCCCTTATCAAGGATCCGATCCAGGACCTCGACGAGGCCCGTCGATCGTGGTCGACCAATTTCAATCTGGTTTGTCGGCATACTCAGCGCGAGGTCCCGCTCGTAGCGGTGCGCGGACCGAGTAACCGCATGATTTCGGCGAGCAGGTCAGGCGGAGCGCACGGCTTGGCCAGAAACCCGTCACACCCGGCGCGCTCGGTGCGCTGGCGCTCGCTCTGCAACGCGTGCGCCGTCAAGGCGACGATGGGAATGTGCTTGGTGTTGGCGTTCTGTTTCAGTTGCGCGGTGACTTCCCAGCCGTCGATGCCGGGGAGCGACATATCCAGAAGAATCAGGTCTGGTTGTCGTGCGTGGGCGAGTTCAATGGCTTCTTCGCCTGTGCTCGCCTCGAGCGGTTCGTACCCTGACATGCGAAGAAAGTGACCGTACATGGTTCGCGCGTCTTCATAGTCATCGACGAGCAGAATCAGCGGGGGTCGAGAATCGTTTGCGGGCATCGGGACGCCGGTCGAGGGTTGTGTGAAAACTGTAACACTCTTTGTTCGTCTAGAAGAATCGCGCGACACAAACCGGACGGTCGTTGCGCAACCAAGGATGAGCTTTTCGCTTGACCTCGACCGGCAATACAAATGCGCTCTCGCTCATCGTCTAAACTCTCGACAACAGTTGCGAACACTGCGCACCGCGGCCCTCGCATTAGCAGTCGACGACCTCGATCGTTAAGCGACCGACAAGCGAGCCACTGTGCGCGCATGCTGAACGTTGTCAGCGCCGCGTTCTTGCTGGCCCAATCAGTTCTTTCGTGGAGGCGGTTCACGAAGCGCACGGCCTCGCCGCTCCACACGGCGGAACCATCTGGCAGGAGATTCTCGACGCGCGCGGGCGGTCTCTCGGTCCGCCCAGGCGTCTCGAGCCGGCCTACCAGACGCCGTAGACAACGCCGGTCTTGAACACGAGGGCATCGGCATTCAGACGGCGCGTCAACACGCTGCTGCCTGTGCGGATTGTCAGCTCGGGCCGCGCGTAGCTGTAGAACGATTCCACCGCGAGCGACACGCGCCGATTCACCTCGTACCAACCCTTGACGCGTGGGCTGAACGCAAACGTGTCAGCGATATGCGTTTCGACGCCGCCTACGCCCATCGCGGCGGCGAGACGCTGTTTCACAGGGTCGGGACTATGCAGGCTGTTGATTGCCCATCCAGCCTGCGCGCCGGCTGCCCAGGTCCACTTGCCGCGCGACATCGTGTAATCGACCCCGGCGAGCAGCGGGCGAATACGGACGTCGCCGACCGCAACCTGCTGCCCTTGCATCGGCTCGCTAATCGGCGAGCTGTATGAGCCGAAGCGGTAGGCAAATTTGTAGTGATCGTCGGTGCGGCGCTGGCGGCTTCGCCAACGCCACATGAAGCCGATGCCGGTGCGATTTGCAGTGCCCACGCCGAGCGGCACCGTTTCTTTCAGATCGATCCCGAGCATCAAACGCTTCAGCTTCTTGCTGCCCGGTTCTTGCCCCGATGGCGATGTCGATTCTGCGGGCGGTGAGCCGGCGTGCGATTGCGCAAAGCTGACGTTGGCACTGAGGGCCGCAATCGCCACGCTATAGATGAGTCGTCGAAGCACCAGCGCCAACTCCGACGTGCCGCGTTGCATGAGTTCTGCCATTCAGGCTCCGCGCGAACCATACTGTGCACCACTGTGCACCAATTGAAAAAGCGAGGCCTATCCGTCGAGCTTTCGGAGCACGCTCACCACCTGGTGGGGCAGGACGTCGGCTTCGGTGCAGTAGGCGACGTTGATCACGAGGCCGTCCTTGCGGCGCACGGCGAAATGGCCGCGCTGACGCCCTGCGCGCAGAAATTCCTTCCACAAAACCTCGAAGTCGCCCTGGTGGGAGGATTCTGTGATGTCCCACATCGTCAGCCGCTGGAGCTCGAGCGTCGACATCCCGAGCAGCCGCGCGGCAATCCCATTGACCATCAGAATCTGCGCTGCGCGGTTCGTCACGATTACCGCTTCAGCGCAGTCGTCCGCGGCGGCCTGAAGAAGACCAAGCGTTACCTGGCCGCCGCCAGGCCGTGCCAGCCTACGAGCTGCTGCCGCAGTTCCTGCAGCGCTGCACACGCCTCATTTATGCAATGGAGTGTCGACACGTGGCAAAGGTGGCGGACCGCCACCACAATATCACGGCTGAGCTGGACGTATTCGCGGTGAGAGGTCAGGCGGGCCGGTTTGCGTGCACATCGTGCAGTTCGGGAGGTGGCTCGTTCAAAACAAGCCAATACAGCCCCACCTGACGCACCGCTTCCACAAAATGTGCAAAGTCGATTGGTTTACGCACGTAGGAATTGGCG
>DASPWV010000409.1:0-6065 GCA_035637635.1 Vicinamibacterales bacterium
AATGACGTACGGCACGCCATTGCCGAGCGTGGCGAGCGCGGCCAGGGCGACCAGCGGCTGCGCAAGCTCGAACGGAAACAAACGGCCCTTCAGCAGCAGCCCGAAGGCGAACATCAGCGGCAGGACCACGACAAAGACGACGCCCTTCTGCCAGCGGCCCTGCAAGAGATGACCTGCGCCTGGCACAACCCAGGCGGCGATACAGGCGACAAAGGGCGGTTGTTTTACCACAGCTCTCCGGCAAGAACGGCTGCCACGACGACACACGCAGCGAATCCGAGCGGCACGGCGAGCGCGGCTCGCAACGTGTTGGAAGCGTCCCACCATCCGAGTGCGTTGGTGGCGGCGGTGATCACCGTGGGAAGAGCGGCAACAATCAGGAAAGTGCGAGCGCGTGTCGACGTGAGTTGCTTCGTCCGAATCACTCCACGAAATTCCGGCGCTCCGACCAATCCGCCTATCGCCGCCAGCCCGGCGCCAAGATAGACGCCCGTGCACCGAGCGCACACCGGCAGCTGCACACCGGCCATGTGAAAGGAGCGTTCGGGATTCTGATGGCAGATGAGCGACCCGAGGAGGTACGCCAGCGCTCCCCACTCACCAGCACGGGGCGCCAGAAGGATTGCAAGCGGCCACGAGATGGCGGCTGCCACAAAAAAAGCGCGCGCGATGCGCATCGGCATCGCGCTCAATCATACCGGGAACAGCGTCAACGGCGCGCGCCTACCCGCCGTGTGTGGCGGTGTCGCGATCAGCAATGTAACCGGCGCGCGTCCGCCATGTCAGGCCAGGCGCGAGGATCTTCAACGCAATCCTCCGGAACATGCCATTGCGTGCAGAATTGGAGGATTGATAGCCGAGCGAGTACTGATGCGCCAGTTCGCTCGCAATGTCGTCGTAGACCGGCCCGAGCTCGGTGGGCGACGCAGGAAAGAACGATCGGCCGCCGGTTTCAGCCGCGAGCGTCTTCAACTCGAAATCGGCGACCGACGTCGACTGGCCGTAGAACTGCTCGCGCATCGCCTTGGTGATGTTCGTCGGACGCGGCGCAATCGTGTAGATGGGCACGTCGTAACGACGCACTTCCGAGAGAAGCTCGTCGTACGTGAAGGTGCTGGACGTATCCTGCCCATCCGTGAGCACCACCAGCGCCTGTCGTCGCGGCTCCTCTGAAGTCTGTCGACTCTTGTCGAGCTCTTTGAGCGCCGTGTAGATCGAGGAGTACAGAGGCGTACGGCCGGCGGCGGTCGTCGATCGAATCGCGCGCTCCACGGCAGTCATATCGTCGGAGAACGGTTGGATGATTCGAAGACCGCCAGAGATGCCCATGACGGCGGCGCGATCGGTCGAGCGCAGCCCGCGCGCAAATCGCGCGGCTGCCTGCTGTACGAGACCCATCGATGCCGACATACTCGCGCTCGTATCCAGCAGAATGACCACGTCCAGAGGCATTTCGCCGGGTGAGAAGAATTTGACCTGCTGCTGGACGCCGTCCTCGAACACTTGGAATTGGTCGGCGGAGAGACCGATTATCGGTTTCGCGTTAGGACCAATGACGGTCACGTTCAATCCGACCAATTCGGTTCCGCTGTGAAACGTCGGTCGTTGCGCGGTTGGATGCGTTTGCCACAGCGCCAAGAGTGCGATTGCTGCTGTATGTCGACACCACGAGTTCATTGCTGCCCGCTCCTTCCTGCTCTTCCGCAGGAACTGAAACGCCTGTGAGCAAGTTCAGTACCGCTCGTAAGTTCACGGAATGGGCTGCGCTCGCGTTCGACTCAGACCTCGGGTTCGGAGCGTCCCGTCACGTAAAAACTTGCCAACTCGACGCAAAAAACGACAGACGACAGCAATCGCGTGACTCGGGCTGCGGCTCATCCAAGGCAAGGACCCAGCGCCCCTTCGCGGTTCGCCCAGATCGGACCGAAGCCGCGATTACTGAGAACGCGTCCGGGGGGTTCTGAGATTTCTGGCGCAATTTCGAGGGAACTTGCCAAAAGGCCCTCCGTCTAACACCATTAAGTCTTTGAACACTGTTCACTAGTCCCGGCTGACCCCGGGATTCTGCCAAGACAATGGGAATCAGAGAACGTCAAGACCGCGAACGCCAGGCCGTTCGTCAGGCAATCCTTGAAGCCGCGCGCGACCTCTTCATCACGGAGGGGTACCGCAACGTGTCGATCCGCAAGATCGCCGAGCGCATCGAGTACAGCCCGGCGGCGATTTACAGCTATTTCCCCAGCAAAGACGACATCTTCTTCGCGCTCGCCGAAGAAGGGTTTCGTCGCCTCGATCTCAAAATTCGCGACCTCGTGGCCGGCGACGACCCGCTCGAGGACGTCCGGCGCTGCTGGTGGGCGTACTACGAATTCTCAAAAGAGCACCGCGAGTTCTTCGAATTGATGTTCGTTGACAGATCTGTACCGCAGATTACCGATCAGTGGCCGGGCATGGCCGTCGTGCACGACATGCTCGCCGTTGCCGCCGAGCGCATTCAACGGTGTGTCGACGCCGGGATTTTCGCCCCAGGCACCGACGCGGTCGTGGCGCTGCACCTTGTTTGGGGGGCCTTCACCGGACCTGCGGTCATCGGCAACGCCTGCAGGCTGGCGCCCGGCGAGGATCCGGACGCTCTCGCGCGCGATGTGCTGGAGCTCATCATCGCGGGGCTCAAGGCCGGAAGCCCGACGACGTTTATTCCGTGTTCACCACAGACATCCGATATTCCGTGCTTACCCCATACATCCGAATCAGTGCGTCCAGTCGTAACGGGCGTTCGTGGAGTCGACATTCATGACACGTAATGTATTGATCGTCATCCCCGTTTTCGCGGTCGTTTCGCTGTTTGCCGGCTGCGGCGGCAGTGCCACGACCGCGTCCGCCGAGGGGCAGACAACGGCTGCTGTGCCGCCGGCTGCCATCGACGTCGCGACCGCGCGCGCAACGGTCGGCCCCATCGAATCGGCGCTCGAGATCTCCGGGACCCTCGCGCCCCGCACGCGCGTGGGAGTCAAGCCTAAACTGCCCGGGAGACTCGAGCGTGTGCTCGTCGACATCGGCAGTCGCGTGAGCGAGGGGCAAGTCGTCGCCACTCTCGATCGCCGCGAGCTCGATGCTCAGATGGATGCGGCAACGGCCGCGATCGCCGTCGCGCAAGCCTCGATTGAAAGCGCCGATGCCGCACTGGCCAATGCTGAAATCGAGCACGCACGCGCGAAGAACCTGTTTGAAAGCGGCGCCATCGCGCGCCAGCGCCTCGACGCAGCCGACAGTGCTCACCGCGCTGCGACTGCGCAGCGGAATCTTGCGCAAGCGAATCTCGCGCAAGCGCAAGCGGCTCTGCGACGCGCGCGCGAGTTGCAGCGCGATGCCACGCTCACCGCGCCTGTCACCGGCTTCGTCGTCGAACGTAATTACGACGCGGGCGCGATTCCCGGCGAGCAGCCGGTGGTGGTGGTCGCCGATCTGCGGCAACTCAAGCTCGAAGCGGGCGTCTCCGAGCTCGAAGCCGGACGACTGCGGCCAGGGATGCCTGCGACTGTCTCGGTGCAGGCAAAACCTGGCGAAACGTTCAGCGGGCGGCTTGCCGCGATCGCGCCGGAAGTGAGCGAGCGCAACCGTCATTTCCAAATCGACGTGCGCGTCGACAATGCGAAGGGCACGCTCCTGGCCGGCATGTACGCGAGCGCCCGCGTCGTGCTCGATACGGTCAAGGACGCCGTGACCATTCCACGCGAAGCGATCACCACACAGAACGGGAAGCGCATGGTTTTCAAAGTGGATGGCGAGACCCTCTCGGCCGTCCCTGTGGTGGAGGGTCTGAGCGACGGGCGCCGCGTTCAGGTGCTTTCGGGTATCAGCGCGGGCGATCAGGTTCTTGCCGACGCGCGCCGCCAGTTGCCTGCCGGATCTCGCGTGAAGGCCGTGGAGGGACGGTAAATGTGGATCTCTGATACCGCCATCAAGCGGCCCGTTTTCGCGACGATGGTCATCATGAGCTTCATGGTGCTGGGGATCGTGTCGATGACACGTCTCGGCATCGACTTGTTTCCTGACGTCAACTTCCCGTTCGTGAACGTCACAGTGGTGTATCCGGGCGCCGGGCCCGAGGAAGTCGAAACGCTCGTCACCAAGCCCGTCGAGGACGCCGTCGCCGGCATCAACGGCGTGAAGCGCGTGATTTCAACATCGACGGAGGGTTTTGCGCGCGTCGGCGTCGAGCTGCGCCTTGAAGTGGATCCGCAGGCCGCCACCGCGGAAGTGCGTGAAAAGGTGGCAGCCATTCGCGGCAAGCTGCCCAAGGAGATCGAAGATCCGACGATCCAGCGATTCGATGTCGCGGCGCTGCCCATCATGGTGTACGCCGTCGGCTCGAGCCAGTCGTCCGACGTGACGCGGCGTCAGGTGGAAGACGATTTGAAGCCGCTGCTCGAACAGATTGATGGCGTCGCCGCCGTCGAAGTGAACGGCGGAGAGGTGCGCGAGATTCAAATCAATCTCGATCCTCGCCGGCTCGAAGCCCTCAATCTGCCGCTCAGTCAGGTCGCGGCGACGCTCGCGGCCGAGAACCTCGATGTGCCCGGTGGTCAGGTGAAACGTGACGGCCGTGCAATTTCGTTGAGGACCAAGGGCGAGTTCACTGCCGTCTCAGAAATCGAGAACGTCATCCTGCGCTCGGATGCCGGTTCGACCGTCCGCCTCAAAGACGTGGGTACCGTCGTCGACGGTTACGAAGACAAGACCTCGACGACGCGTCTCGATGGCGTGGACGCCGTCTCGTTCTCCGTCCGCAAACAGTCGGGCGCCAACACCGTGGAGATTGCGGACAAAGTCGCCGCGACGCTGGCCAGGCTGGCGCCGCGCTTCCCTGCCCTGCAGATCCGGCCGGTTCACAACGACGCCGATTTCATCAAAGAGAACGTCCGCGACGTGCGCAGCTCGATCATTTTCGGCGCGGTGATGGCCGTGCTCATCATCTTCGTCTTCATGCGCGACTGGCGGTCGACGATGATCTCGGCGCTCGCTCTGCCGACGTCGGTCATTGCCACGTTCTTCTTCATGTGGGTGATCGGGTTCACCATCAACATGATGACGTTGATGGCGCTGTCGCTCGTCATCGGCATCTTGATCGACGATGCGGTCGTCGTCCGCGAGAACATTTATCGCCACATGGAGCACGGCGAAGATTCGTTCACCGCGGCTCGAAAAGGCACTGCGGAGATCGGGCTGGCAGTAATGGCCACCACCTTCACGATCCTCGCCGTCTTCCTGCCGGTCGGCTTCATGACCGGCATCGTCGGGCAGTTCTTCAAGTCGTTCGCCTTGACGATTGCCTTTGCGGTGGCCATGTCGCTGCTCATTGCGTTCACGCTCGATCCGATGCTCTCGTCGCGATTCGTACGGTACATCCCACCCGAGGAGCGCATGCGCTCACGGTTCGGCCGAATCCTCGAGACATGGGGCCGGTTCTACGACGGTATCGATCGGCGCTATCAGCGCGTGCTCGGATGGGCGGTCCGTAATCCGTGGAAGGTCATCGGCGTCGCGGCCGTGGTCTTTTTCGCGAGTCTGTCAACGCTGGGCGTTATCGGCACGGAGTTCGTGCCGCAGGAAGATCGCGGCGAGTTCGAAGTCATCACGGAGCTTCCGCCGGGAACGTCCTTCGAGCAAAGCGTACACCTTGTCGGCGCACTGGAAACGCAAGTGCGCGCCATTCCAGAAGTCCGTCAGATTTTCTCCATCGTTGGTGTCGGCGGCGATCCGCTCAAGGCCCAACTCAAGGTGAAGACGACCCGCAAGCACGATCGCGAACGAGGCCTTCAGGCCATCAAGGCGGATGCGCGGCAGCGCGTCGCGGCTGTTCCGCTCACCAAGTCGATCGTGACCGACCCGGAATTCATGCAGGGCGCGCCGACCGAGGCGCCGCTGAACGTGTATTTGCGCGGCGACGACATTGGCGAGCTGCAGCGTCTGAGCGACGACATCGTCGCGAAGATCCGGCAGGTGCCCGGAGCGGTTGACGTCGACAGCACCCTCGAAGGCGGGCAGCCCGAGATGGTGGCGCA
>DASPWV010000410.1:0-4327 GCA_035637635.1 Vicinamibacterales bacterium
ACCGAGCGCGGCACCCAGGCGAAGCGGCTGACGGTCGTGCCGCGCGGCGCAAGCGCGAAGCGCACGCTGCCGGTGAAATTTCGTTCGTGCAGCTTGGTGTCCTGCGTGATTGGCAGCAGCTTGTTGTCGACGTAATCGCGATATTCGGAGGCCTTGCCCGCGCGGCTGAACTCGAAGCCGAACGCCACGTCGACGCGCGGCTTGATCGCAATCGACAAGTCGATGCCGAGCGCCGGTGTGTTGAAGTCCTTCTTGTCGAGCGTCAGCTGCTGCTGCACGAAGTCGAAGAGATCGCTCCCCGCGCGGGCAAAGATCCAGCCTCCTCGGACGCCAACGGAGCCGTGCGGCTGGCCGAACAGGAAATCGCGGGCGCCTCGCGGCTCGGGCGGCGTGGGCCGCTGATCGTCCTGGGCCGATACCGTGCCTGCGCACGCAAAGAGCGAGAGAAGGCAGAACGTGATCGGGATCGTCGCGCGCGGGCTCGAGCGTGTGCGCGGCATGAGGCCAGTGTCCTGCCAGTAGATTAGCGCGTTTCCGGGCCGAGCAGGCGGCGGAACCTTTGAACCTTTGAACCCTTGAACCCTCGAACCCTTGAACCTTTGAACCTTTGAACCTTTGAACCTTTGAACCCTTGAACCCTTGAACCTTGTTGTTACGCGGGTTGCATCTGCCCGCGCGCGGCGGCTGCCTTTCGCTCGACAGCTGCGGAACGCAACATCGTCGATGCTGTATAAATGACCACGAAAACGACGAGCCAGCGCACGTAGAACAGCGGAAGCGATTTGACGATGAACGCGGCAATCAGCACCGCGAGCGGTCCTCCGAGCATGAGGCCCAATGCCGCTCGCAGGTTGTACGCGTCCTTCCGAATGAACTGAAGGCTTCCGACGGGCATCAGGAACGCGCACGATCCCATCATGATGGGGAACGCCGCAGTCGGGTTCATGCCGAGAAGGCTAATCAGAATCATGCACGGCGCGTACAATCCGATGCCGAGCGTCATCAGCGCGCCGAGCATGAAGTTGCCGCCCAGCCCGATGCCCAGTTTCACGCCGCTCAAAGCCAGCGCCGTGCCGCCGCCGGGAAAGAGATTCAGGACCTGCAGGAGCATGATTGTCGCCGCGCCGTAGAGCGCCGTGCCCATGCCGAGTTGGACCTTCCGGCGCGGCCAGCCACCGACGATGCCCGCGCCAAGCCACGCGCCCGCCGCCGCCGCGGCAATCATCAGCGCCATCGTCATGAACTCGACTTCGACGAGCTGCGTGTAAATGATCGCCTGCACGACGGTTGGCAGAATGTGACCGACGTTCAACGTGCCGGGAATCTGCTCGTCCGGCACGAGGCGCCAGAAGCGGTACATCGCGGTCGTTGTCGCATACGAGCCAATGCCGAGCGTGTCGAAAAAATTGGTGACGAATCCGATGCCGAGCTGCAGCACGGTGGGCCGCACCGGCTCGTGCGCGCCATGGCCTCCTACGGAGTGCTTCCGGCGCGCGTGTGTCCACCAGAACACGGCGTAGACGATCGTGATGACGACGAGCGCGGCAATCAGAATGAGCTTGGCGTCCAAAGCTGCAGATCTCCAATCGATAACGGCAGTAGCAGTTTACCCAACAAACTTGTAGCCTGAGCCGTGAATCGTCAGAATATGTTCCGGCGCGTGCGGCGCATGCTCGATCTTCTGCCGCAGCTTGGCCACGAAGTTGTCGATCGTCCGCGTCGTCGGGAACTCTTCGTAGCCCCACACTTCGTTCAGAATCTGCTCGCGCGTGACCACCTGGCCGATGTGCTGAACGAAGTATTTGAGAAGGTCGAACTCGCGCGCCGTGAACTCGATGCGCTGGCGTCCACGCCGTGCCTGATGCAGCTTGAAATCGATCTCGATGTCGCCAATGCGCGCGAAATCGGTGCTCGATAACGGTTTTTGCGCGCCCGCGCGCCGAAGCACCGCGCGCACTCGCGCAAGAAGCTCGGTGATGGAGAACGGTTTCGTGACGTAGTCGTCTGCGCCGAGCTCGAGGCCGAGCACTTTGTCGGTTTCAGCGGACCGTGCCGTCAGCATCACAATCGGAAGCGAGCTGGAGCGTGAGCGCAGCTCGCGGCACACATCGAAGCCGTTCTTCTTCGGCAGCATCACATCCAGAATGACCAGATCCGGGTTGAAGCTCGACGCCTTGGCAAGCCCGTCGTCGCCGTCGGCCGCTGTTTGCACCTCGTAGCCTTCGAGCTCGAGGTTGTCACGCAGGCCGAGCAACATCTGCGGCTCGTCCTCGATCACCAGAATGCGTTTCATGGACCTCTCCCTCCGCGATGGCGCCGTCGGGAATAGGGAAGTGGAGCGTAAACGTACTGCCACGATCGGGCTCGCTCTCGACGTTCACGAACCCGCCGTGGCCGCGCATGGTGTGGTCGACAATGGCGAGGCCGAGGCCGCATCCCTGAGGCCCTCCGCCAAGACCGCTGTCGATGCGGTAGAACTTGCGAAAGATTCGTTTCTGCTCGCGCCGGGGAATCCCGATGCCGTGATCCGTGACGCTCACGCACACGTGTCCGTTCGAGCGGTCTACCCTGACGTCGATGTCTCGCGAATCGCCCGAGTACTTCATCGCATTCGACAGGACGTTTTCGAGCGCTTGCTCGGCGGCGTCGCAGTCGACGTTGACGCGCGGCAGCGGACGCGCAATCGTCGTATGGACGTTGAAGTGGCCCTGCGTAAACTGGCTCTTCATCGACTCCAGGACGGTTTCGGTGAGATCGCCGACATCGCACGGCGCCACTCGATAGGGACGGAGGCCGGCTTCCATCTTCGAAAAGTCCAGGATGTTTTCGATGAGACGCGTGAGCTTGCGGGCTTCGCCGTTGATCACGCGGTAATACTCCTGCGCGCGCTCGGCGCTGCGCACACGCCCGAGCTCCAGCGTTTCGGCGAAGAGTTGAATGAGGGCCAGCGGTGTTTTGAGGTCGTGCGACACGGAGGCGACGAAGTTTGATTTGAGCTCCGCGAGACGGACCTCGCGCCCGGCGGCGCCGGCGACGAAGAACACACCCGCCGCCATTCCAATTGCCAGCACAATCATCAGCGCCATCTGGGGACGCGTGCTGGCGCTGGCAATCTCCGCGATCGATTGCGGGCCAAACGTCGTCCGCACTTTGAACGTTTCGCGTTTCTGTTCGTACGGCGCCGCGTATTCGAGCAGCTCTTTGTCGAAGAAGACAACGGGGAAGCTTCGCTCGTCGACAAACACATCGCGCTCGTCGCCGTCTCCGAGCCGGTGACCGAACTCGTCGAACACCGCTGCGCGCAGCGGCGGAAACCCGGTCGGCTGCTGCATGGTTGCGAGGTGTTCCTGCACGAGCGCCGGCAGATGTACGGCCTTGAGGCGGTCCATGTCCACCGCAAAGCCAAGGAAGCTCGTAAAGCGTTCGCGGCTCGCGCCGCTGAAGCGCAGCTGCACTTGAACGTATTTCTGACGGCCGTCGATCACGATCGGAAACGCCACAATGGCGCGTCGCTCGAGGACGAGCGCGCGGAGCTTGGGCATGAGCAACTCATCGCGCTCCGGCGTTTCACGAAAACGCCGGTCGATGGCGCCGCGCGGCTCGGTGAGGCTCTGGCGATCGAACGTATACCAGCGGTTCGCCCGATCGGGCGAGACCTCGGACCAGACCCAGAACTCGTCGATGAACGGACTCTCGTGAAGTCCTTCTTCGAAGACCGGGTCGATCCACGCAAGATCGAGCGGCTCGGTTCGGAGCGACTGCGTCCGCAGAATGACATTGATGTGCGGCCGTTTGAGCGCCTCGTCGATCGCCTTCGCGA
The DNA here is from genome assembly GCA_035637635.1 of Vicinamibacterales bacterium. GTDB lineage: Bacteria > Acidobacteriota > Vicinamibacteria > Vicinamibacterales > UBA2999 > DASPWV01. Next base: position 3,821 of record DASPWV010000410.1, read on the forward strand.
GTACATCCGCGGTATCGCTGCTCAACTGCCGGAGGACGACACCAGAGGTCTTCTCGATGTCGGTCAGTGAGCGCAATTGGAAGTAAAAGAGAACGGCAACGGGAATGGCGACGACGACGGCCAGGCCCGCGGCGAGCCGGAGCGCGCGATCGTGCAGCACGTGACCGATGGTGCTTGGCCGCGTGGGGGCGGCTGGCCCGGCGGGACGGGAAACCTCAGAATCGCGTGGCGCACCCATCGGCGTCATCCTTTGTCATACGCATCAACTCTGCGGCGTGATTACTCAAGTCTGCCCAGTTCCGTGCCAATCCAGTCGGCGACGTCGCGCCAGCCGCTCAGATCGGCGCGATGGGTCAAAAGAGCCCAGGCAGCGGTCTGCGTATCGCTGAGCACGCGGCGTTTGTACTCCATCGGCAACGCGCTCGTCGCTTGCCGGAGATCGATGAGTGCGCCGGCTGAGTCTCCTGTCGCAAGCCGGCAGAGAGCCAGCCGGCTTGCTTGCACCGC
>DASPWV010000411.1:0-3552 GCA_035637635.1 Vicinamibacterales bacterium
GAGCTTGCGATCGGTGAGCAGCCGATTGAAGCGGGCGATCTCGGTCGTGAGTAATTCGTTCAGCTTGCTCAGATGTCCGTTCAATTCTGACGAGAGCCTCTCATACGCCGCATACGCCTGCGCCGTAGGCCGTCCGTCTCCGGTCTCGATGCTGAGTTTGAGGTTGGCGAAATGCTGATTCAGCATGTACGGCAAGCCATCCAGCACGCTGCGAAGCCTCACCTGATAGAGCTCTCCTTCGACTGCGCTTAGTCCCGTGTTTAGAGACTCGCCCGCCGATGTGATCTGAGCGTCCTTGGCCTTCTGAATGCGATCCTGAACTTGTTCCTTGACCTTGCGAATGAGGATCACGGATTCATGGGCCGCGTTGATTCCGTCGCGCGCCTTCAGCGCTAACTCGTACTGCGCCTGAAGATCCGCATCGGTGAGATTGGGCTGACGCGGATCGCGGACAACAGTGAGCGGCTGGGTGCGCGTTTCTCCAGCGGCTGTCACCCTGACTTGATATTTGCCGGGAGGCACAATCGGCCCATCGGGTGTGCCTACCCACATCACCATTCCCGGAAAGACCGCCGCACGCGAAGACCGCAAGTCCCAGGTGAAGCGATTCAGGCCGGGTTTTCCGGATGGCCGTGCTGCGGGAGTACTCGCGGACTCCTGATCGTCCTTCTCCTCTTCATCGCTGCTCGTATAGGTGCGAATGGTTTTCCCGCTCGCATCGAGAATGTCGATGACGACTCTTGCAGCGGGCGCTTTCAGGAAGTAGTCGATAATCGGGAGGTTCAATCGTCGGATCGTGTCTCGAGGCTTGAAGAGGTAAAGCGCAGACGACGTAACTTGCGGTGTCAACTCGCGCAGGGGTCCGATGTCGTCCAGAACGTAGAAGGATCGTCCCTGCGTGGCAATCACCAGATCGTTTGTCTCGACGATGAGGTCCGGAACCGACGTGTCCGGAAGATTCAATGCGAGCGACTGCCAGTTCGCGCCGTCGTCAAACGACACGAACACCGTGTGATCGGTCCCCGCATAGAGCAACCCCGCGCGCTTGGGATCTTCACGTACGACATTCACGAAGTCGTTCGACGGAATGCCCTTGACGATCTTGTTCCAGGTCTTGCCGTAATCATCGGTCTTGAAAATGTATGGAGCGCGATCGTCGAGCTCGTATCGCTTCGCGGTGACGTACGCAGTGCCGGCCTTGTTTGGTGACGCCTCGATCAGACTGACTCGGCTGAACTCGGGCAACTCGGGAGGCGTGATCTTTTGCCAGGTCTTACCACCATCACGCGTGATATGCACAAAACCGTCGTCGGTGCCGGCCCAAATCGTGTTGGCGTCGTGATACGACGGCGCGACCGCGGAAATCGATCCGCCGGTCCGGCGGCTCTGATCCGAGGTCGCGGGACGAGAAAGATCCGGGCTGATTCGTTCCCATTTCAGTCCGCCGTCCGCCGTCCGCCAAAGATGCTGTGAGGCCGTGTAGAGAACGAACGGATCGTGATGCGAGAACGCGAGTGCATATAGCGAAAAGCGCTCCCGATCCGGTCCCCGGCCCGCGACCGGACTCACCTGAATATCTCGCGTCGTCGAGAGACCGGTGCGTCGATCGTATCGCGTGAGTACGGACGGGCCCGTGGCGAAAAACAGATCCGGATCGCGTGGATGCGGTGCGATCATCCCAAACTCACCGCCGCCAGGGACGTACGTCCAACCGCCGAGCCTTCCCTCGTCTACGCCTGTCCCCACGTACGGGCTGACGGAACGCCAGGGTGACTGACTACTCGGGACGCAAACGGCAGCTTGATCCTGTTGAGCGCCGCACACGTGGTAGGGGATGTCCCTGGTCGTCGCGACACGATACAACTGCGCTGTCGGAATCCCCTGTGCCGTCCAGCTCTCGCCGCCGTTGACCGACACGCTCGGACCGCCGTCATTCGCTTGGATCATGCGGCGTGAATCGTCGGGTGCGATCCACAGATCGTGGTGGTCGGGATGACGCGTTGGAACCGATCGGAGTGTCTTTGCGCCGTCGGTCGATTTGAAGAAGTTGAGATTCAGGACGTACACGACGTCCTTGTCATTCGGGTCCACGTAAAGACGGTTGAAATAGGACGGCCGTTGCCGAAGCGGGCCCTCCTCGTTGACTTTCGTCCATGTTGCCCCGCCATCGTCGGAGCGAAAGATACCGCCACCCTCGGCTTCCACGATTGCGTAGACGCGATTGGCGTCGGAGCCTGCGATCGCGAGCCCGATGCTCCCGATCGTGGCCTTTGGCAGACCAGGGTTTCGCGTGATTTCCGTCCACGTATCGCCGCCGTTCGTCGACTTGAAAAGACCGCTGCCGGGTCCGCCGCTCGAAACGCCGCCTCCTTGCGTGGCGCTGGCCTGCCAGATCGCCGCGAAGAGGATCTGCGGATTCTGACGGGCCATCGCCAGATCGACCGCTCCCGAGCGATTGTCGCGGAAGAGAATCTTCTGCCACGATTTGCCGCCGTCTTTGGATCGAAAGATGCCGCGCTCATCGTTCGGTCCGTAGAAATGGCCGATTGCGGCGACATAGACGAGGTCGGGGTTTGTTGGATGAATCACGACCCGAGAGATTGCCTGGCTGTCACTCAACCCGACGTGACTCCAGGTCTTCCCGGCGTTAGTGGACTTGTAGACGCCGTCCCCTTGCAGCATGTTTCGCTGAACCTGAGACTCACCCATGCCGATGTAGACCACGTCGGGATTCGATTCCGCGACTGCGACTGCGCCAACGGAAGAACTCTTGATCTGGCCGTCGGTGACCGCCCTCCAAGTCGTTCCTCCATCAGTGGTCTTCCACAAGCCGCCTCCAACGGCGCCGGCGTAGTATTCGAATCGCCGGCTGCGGCTTCCTGCGACAGTCAGGGAACGCCCGCCGCGGTTCGGCCCGATGTTGCGCCATCGAAGCGCGCTGAACAGGCTCCCGTCATAGGGGCCGCTGGCCGGGGCGACTTGGCCGTCCAACGGCAACGAGGCCAAAGCGACGAAGAGCAGAAAAAGGCCACATCGTTTCATAAGACCTCCGTCACCAGCGCAGAGGAGCGCTGGCCCTTCCCGCGCAGGCGACCAGATCACCTCGGAGGCGCGTCAACGCGCGGGGGACACGCATCGCGCCTGGCGCGCGGCCGCTTGCCCATGTGCGCGTCATGCGCGACGCGGCCGCGCAGCCTCTCTAGAATTCCACGCGGAATCCGAGCTCAACCTGCAGAGGAGCCCCGGCGAGACCTGTCGACTTGCCGAACGTCGCTGAGCGCAAGTTCCCGACCGGGTTACCGTAGTTCGCGCGATTGGTCGTGTTGAACGCTTCGATAAACGCTTCGACCTGTCGGCGCCCTCTCTTCACAAACTTCGAAACGCGCGCATCAAGCGTCACGTACCTTGGCCCGATGTTCGTGTTCCGACCGAGGTTTCCAACCCGGCCGGTAAAGCCCGCAAAGTACGTTGCGGGATTCGTCGGGTCCCCGTCCGCGACGGCGAGGTCCGGACGATCGTTGATGACGGTATCGCCATTGTTGTCAACGCCGG
>DASPWV010000412.1:0-7731 GCA_035637635.1 Vicinamibacterales bacterium
CGGAACTCGACGATCTTCCGTTACGAGCAGCGGGTGAAAGCCGGCAAAGCTACGATCAACGGCGTGTCGCTCGCCGACAAGACGAAAAACGCCGAGCTCGCCAGGAAGATCGTCGAGTTCCGCGCGAACGTGACCGCGGAAGCGATCAAGAAGGCGATCGCGAACAAGGGCAGGTCAACGACGACCGCGCGGTAGCAGGGGGCAGGGATCAGGTTTCAGGGATCAGGTTTCAGCGATCAGATTTCAGGTTCAATCATCGGAGCAGGGCGGCAGGGGAAAGTCCGCGCCGCCCTGTGCTTTCTCAAGCCAGATGAACCGCCTCGCGTCGATTCTCCTCTTCCTCGCTTTCGCCGCGCCTGTGTTTGCGCAGGATCGGTACGCTCCCCTCATCGACGGTATTCTCGCGGCGTGGAACGTCGCGGACGTCGTCTGCCTGGGCGAGGGTCACGCTCGAAAGAAGGATTCGGATCTGCGGCTGTCGCTGGTGCGCGATCCACGCTTCGTCCGGCGCGTCCGAGCAGTGGTCGTCGAGATGGCCAACGGCACCTATCAACCCGTGCTCGATCGTTTCATCCTCGACGGCGCCGCGATGTCGCGCGACGAGCTCTCCGTCGTGTGGCGCAACGCGACAGCCGCGGAGGTCTGGGAATCGCCTATCTATGAGGAGTTCCTTCGCGCCATCCGCGAAGTCAATCTCGCGCTGCCGCGTGATCAACGCGTGCGCGTGATCGCCGGCGACACGGCAATCGACTGGCAAACAGTGACGACAGCCGAACAGCTCGCGAGCCTGATGAAAAGTGGTCAGCTCAATCGGGGCGGCAATATCCGGGACCTGATCGCGCAGCAGGTTCTCGACAAAGACATCAAGGCGCTTGCGATCTATGGATCGGGACATTGCTTGAACGTCGGCATGGGATTTCCCGGCGAGCTCGCGAGCAAATATCCCAGTCGCATGTGGTCGGTCTCAGGCTTCCTCGGAGAAGAGGGCGCACGCACAGGCCGAGAGGTGTTCGGTCTTGGCGACAATCCCGCGTACGTCGTCGTCCGCGGGACAAAATACGCACAACTGCCCGCCAACGCGATGTTCGTTGGCCGTCCCACCTTGACCGTCGGCAACAGCGTGGACGCCATTGTGTGGTACGGCGACACGTCGGATCCGGTTGTCCGCGCCGATCTGACAGAGCTCCAGAGGAAATACGGTGCCGAGTTGGCGCGGCGTGCACGGCTGATGAAGGAGGCGACGAAGCTCGCTCGTTGACGTTCGTCGGCCATGGACATACGATGTACATAGGCATAGCGCAGCAGGAGTCCACGTGGCAGGAGCCATCGAACGAATCGTCGTCCAGGCGACACCGCGGGAAAAGAAGGCCATTACAGCGAAGGCGAAGCGACTCGGATTATCGATTTCGGAGCTGATGCGCCGCGCAGCCACCGCCTATAACACGACCGAAGCCGAAGCGGAGCTCGGCAGTCTCGCCGACGCCGCAAAAGCCGCTGCCGAACGCGCGAGCGCGTCGATCGATGACGCCTTGCAATTCATCGAAGCCAGCAACAAACGTATTGCAGCGCTCGAACGCAAGGCGAAGCGCACCACGCGCAAGGCCATCGCGTGAGCGTGACTGAGCGCGTGTGGGGCGCCCTCACCGCGATCATCAAGCTCGAAGACAAGGTCACCCGCCAGTCAGAAGCGATGAAGGCACAGGAGGCCAAAATCGAAGATTTGACGGTGCGCGTGATTCGCCTCGAGGCGCAGCTGGAGCTGCTGACGAGCGCCGCACTCGCCAGGCGCCTCGCGCGCGGCGACCAATCACCTGGCTGAGGCGATCACCCCGCAGATCGCCGTTCGGTTTCCAGAGTTAGTACCGATAGTGCTCCGCCTTATATGGTCCCTCCACAGGCACGCCGATGTAGTCCGCTTGATCCTGCGAGAGCCTCGTCAGCTTCACGCCGAGATGATCGAGATGGAGCCGCGCGACTTCTTCGTCGAGCTTCTTCGGCAGCATGAGCACCTGCAAGCCAATCGCGTCCGCGTTCTTGTGCAGCTCGATCTGCGCGAGCACCTGATTTGTGAACGAGGCAGACATCACGAAGCTCGGATGACCCGTGGCACAACCCAGATTCAGCAGTCGTCCTTCAGCCAGCACGAGCACGGAGTGACCGTCGGGGAACACCCACTCGTCGTACTGCGGCTTGATGTTGATCTTCTTGATACCCGGATACTTCTTGAGACCCGCCATATCGATCTCGTTGTCGAAGTGTCCGATGTTGCCGACGATCGCGTTGTGCTTCATGCGCCTCATGTCGTCGACGGCGATGATCCGGAAGTTGCCGGTCGCGGTGATGAAAATGTCCGCCTTCTCGATCACGTCCTCGAGCGTCGCCACTTCGAAGCCTTCCATGGCGGCCTGCAGCGCGCAAATCGGATCGATTTCCGTGATCACGACGCGGCAGCCTTGCCCCCTCAGCGACTGCGCGCAGCCCTTCCCCACCTCTCCGTAGCCGCACACCACCGCGAGTTTGCCGCCGAGCATCACGTCGGTGGCGCGCGCCAATCCGTCCGGGAGTGAGTGGCGGCACCCGTAGATGTTGTCGAACTTGCTCTTCGTCACCGAGTCGTTGACGTTGATCGCCGGGAACAGCAACGTCCCCGACTTCATCATCTCGTAGAGGCGATGGACGCCGGTTGTCGTCTCTTCAGAGACGCCGCGAATCCCCTTTGCGATGGTCGTCCAGCGGCCCGGATGCGTCGCGAGCTCCGCGCGGATCGTGTCCAGAATGACACCCCACTCTTCCGGGTCCTTCTCAGGATCGAACGTTGGCAGCACGCCGGCCTTCTCGAATTCATAGGCTTTGTGCACGAACAGCGTCGCATCGCCGCCGTCGTCGACAATCAGTGTCGGTCCAATGGCGCGAGAGCCGTCGGCGCCGACTGGTTCAGGCCACACCAGGGCCTGCACTGTGCACCACCAGTACTCCTCGAGCGTCTCGCCTTTCCAGGCATACACAGGAATGCCTCGCGGGCTCGCGGGTGTGCCGCCCGTTTCAGGCCGCCCGACGACGACTGCGGCAGCCGCGTGATCCTGTGTCGAGAAGATGTTGCACGAGACCCAGCGGACATCCGCGCCGAGGTCGGCAAGCGTCTCGATGAGAACAGCGGTTTGCACGGTCATGTGCAGGCTGCCCATTACGCGCGCGCCTGCAAGCGGTTGCGTCCCCGCGTAGCGGGCGCGAATGGCCATGAGGCCGGGCATCTCGTGCTCGGCGAGGCGTATTTCCTTGCGGCCCCATTCCGCGAGATCGAGATTGGCTACCTTGTATGGTTCACGGCCGGCTTGCAGGGCCGCGTCGAAGGCGTGAAGTTCTTTCAGTGCGGTAGACATTTATGCTCCTTTGAACAAACAAGTAATGGCGGTCGGCGGGGCTAAAGCCCCGCCACTACAGTCGCGTCGCCACCGCGGCAAACAACGCGGGACCTTTCGCATCGGTATCGACCGGCAATGCGTGCACCCGCACGTCCGCGAAGCCCTCTGCGATGAGAAGCTTGCGGATCTGCTTTTCCGAAAATCCAAGCCACACATGGCCCATCTGCTGCTGATACTCCGCGCGATCATGCGGCAGCATGTCGACGATGAGGGCGCGCCCTCCCGGTTTCAGCACGCGCGCGCATTCAGCAAGACATCGACCCGGCTCCGGCACGTGGTGGAGCACGAGCGCCATGACGGCCGTGTCGAGCGCAGCCTCGTCGACGGGCAACGCTTCGAGACTGCCGAGCCGAAACTCGGCAGACGCGACGTCCTTGAGCCGTGCGCGAGCGACGCGCAGCATGTCGGCCGAGCCATCCACGCCGATGACGCGGCTGACATACGGCGCAAGCGCCGCGGCAATTTGCCCGGTGCCGCAGCCCAAATCTCCGACGGTCATCGTGGGATCGAGCAGCGCGAGGAACGCATGCAAATGAAAGGCGCGTCCGAAGAGCTCTTCGCGCAAATGGTCCCAACGGCCAGACGCGGTGGAAAAGAACTCCTGTGATTTCGACTGGCGACGAGCGAGGACCGAGCGGAGCCGGCGTTCGTCGTGATCTGCAACGGCCGTCGTCGACACCCGTTCGCGGATGACCGTCCACAGCCGGCGCGCCGTCGTGTCGAGATCGTCGATGGACATGCTGTAGTAACGGCTCGTGCCATCGCGGCGCGAGGTCACCCAGCCATCATCGCCGAGCGTCTTCAGGTGCCGGCTGACGGTCGACTGCGGCAGCTGAAGGACGGAGCAGAGTTCCGAAACGGTGAGCTCGTGCCGCTCGAGCGCGAGGGTCATCCGGCAACGGATGGGGTCCGATAGCGCCGCCATATGCTCGAGCATCGTGCCGACGTCGTCTGCCACGATCGGGATAACCTTTGGCGTCTTCATCCGTTCATCCGGATTGTAGGTTTTAATGGGATGTCTGTCAAATGGGACGTTGCAACCTTTTGCCGCGTTGGTCCGTCTATGTGCCCAAAGCGTATAATCCGCAGGCACATATGGACCGATTCAGACCCCAGGCGCACCTGCCTCTCACACCGGTCGCATTCGAGATCCTCCTCGCCCTGGCCGACGGCGAACGACATGGGTACAGCATCATGCGCGAGGTCGCCGAGCGATCGTCCGGCGCCATCACGCTCCATCCGGGCACGCTCTACCGCGCCCTCGCGCGGTTGCTCGAAAGCGGACTCATCGAAGAACTGGACGAACGGCCGCATGTCGAGAACGACGACGAAAGGCGTCGCTACTATCGGTTGACGCCGCACGGAATCGCTGTCGCACGCGCCGAAGCGGAGCGGCTCGCGGGACAACTGGCGGCAGCGCGTCACCGCAAGCTGCTCAAAGGACGGGCGTAGGGTGCCTGGAGTGCCTGGGGTGCCTGGAGTGCCTGGGGTGCGGTGCCTGGGGTGCCTCGAGTGCATGGGGTGCGTAGATGAGGCGTCGCTGGCGGCGCATCGCGTTCACCCTGGCGCTTCTCGCCTACCCACGCGCTTTCCGGCGCCGGTTTGGCGACGAGATGCGCCGTGATTTCACCGCTCCTGCCACCTCGGGTGCATTAGGCACGCTGTTGTACAACGGTCTCGCGGAGCGCGGCTCCGCAATCAAGCGCGCGCTGTTCTGGCCTAACGACCGGCCGCACCTTTACACGCCCTCCGGGAGACATCACATGTTCTGGGACAGTCTGCGCTCCGATCTGCAGCACACGCTCCGACTCGCGCTCAAAACGCCGCTCGTCACGGCGCTGACGATTCTGGCGCTGGCGTTGGGAATTGGCGCAACCAGCGCCATCTTCGCGGTGGTGGATAGCGTGCTGTTGAAGCCGCTTCCCTACGCTGACAGCGATCGTCTGGTCAACGTGTGGAGCGATGCGACGAAGCTGGGGCGTCCGCGCAACACGATCTCGCCGGCAAATTTCCGCGACTTCCAGAGCATGAACAAGACGCTCGATGGCCTCGAGGCGTATTTCTCGTTCGTGACGCCGTTCCAGATGGTGGCCGATCGTCCAACGGAGGTCGTCATCGGTGTGACGGTCACCCCGCGGCTGTTCGATCTCCTCGGACGTGGGCCGATGCTCGGCCGCACCTTCACTCGCGATCGATACGCGTTCGAAGTGCTTTTGAGCTACGGATTCTGGCAGCGACGGTTTGGCGCGGATCCTGGCGTCATCGGCCGGACGATTCAAGTCTCGACCTATCCGGCCACGATCGTCGGCGTCATGCCCCAGGACTTTACGTTCCCCTACGGATCGATGCTCGGGCCGTCCGGCTTTACGCGATCGACAACGATTGATCTCTGGGCGCCGATGGCTTTTGAAGGTCCCATCGCCGGCGTGAATCGCATGCTCACACCGCAAGGCCAGCTCGTGCGCGGCACGCACTGGCTGGGGGCGATTGGACGCATAAAACCCGGAACAACGGTCGACCAGGTGCAAGCGGATCTTTCGACCGTCGCGCGACAACTCGAACAGACGTATCCGGAAACAAATGCCGGATGGGGAGCAACGGTCGTCCCGGTGCTTGAACAGACTGTCGGCGGTATCCGCGGAGCGCTGCTCGTGCTGCTCGCGGGTGTCGTGTTCGTTCTCGCAATTGCGGCCGTGAATGTCGCGAATCTCGTGCTCGCGCGAGCCGTGGCGCGACAAAAGGAGCTTGCCACACGTGTGGCGCTCGGTGCGGGCAGCGCTCGCATGGTGCAACAGGCGATCACCGAAGGGCTGTTCTTGTCGCTGCCTGGAGGCCTTGCCGGCCTTCTTCTCGCGCGCTGGGGCGTCACAGCCCTCGTCGCACTGGCGCCAGCAGACTTGCCGCGCGTGCATGAAGTCGCGCCGGACCTTCGCATGCTGATCCTCACGACGGGCGTCTCAATCGTGACGGGCATCCTGGTCGGTCTTCTGCCGGCGCTCACCGCGTCTCGCGTCGCCCCGCACATCGCGCTGCAGGAACACAGTCGCGGCTCCGTAGGCGGAAATTTCCGTCGCCGTGCCCGGGCCGGACTCGTCATCGCCGAAGTGGCACTTGCGGTCACGCTGACAACCGGCGCAGGACTGCTGCTTCGCAGCTTCACGTCTTTACTCGCGGTGAATCCCGGATTTCAGCCAGAGCACATGCTGACGTGGCAGATGAACATTCCCGCGCGCCTCAAGACGCAGGAGGAACGCACCGCGTTCTATCGTGAGTTCCTCGCGCGGATGCGCGCGCTGCCGGGCGTCGTGAACGTCGGCGGCACAACGCGATTGCCGCTCGGCAGCACGGGACTCACCACCTACCTCGACATCGACGGAAAGCCACGGCCCGTCGCCGAGTGGCCGGAGATTCAATTCCGGCGGGCCATCGGCGACTATTTCGGGACCATGGGCATCCCGCTCGTGCGCGGGCGAACCTTTGCCGACTCTGACGGACCAAGCGCGCCGCCGGTCTGCGTCGTGAATCAGACGCTCGCCGCAAAGCTGTTCCCCGGTGAAGACCCGGTTGGCAAGCGCGTCAGATTCGCGTCGACACAGCCCTGGACGACGATCATCGGAGTGATTGGCGACATCAAGCACGGTGCGTTGGACGAAACGCCGCAGCCGGAGATGTATGTCAGCCACCTCCAGGGACAGGTAGTCTCGCCGTACATGGTGCTGCGCACCAGAGGCGACGCTGCCGAAATGGTCGATCTCGTGAGATCGGAGGCGCAGCAGATCGATCGCGATCTCCCGGTGTACCGCCTGCAGACGATGGAGGCGGTGCGTTCCGACTCTGTCGCGCAGCGCCGGTTCGTGCTCGTGCTGGTCGGCCTGTTCGGCGTGCTGGCGTTGTCGCTCGCGGCAATCGGCGTGTACGGGATCATGTCGCTGCTCGTGAGCGAACGCACGCAGGAAGTCGGTGTGCGGCTCGCGCTGGGCGCGCAGCCAGGCGGCGTGTTGCGGATGCTCGTGCTTCAGGCGGTGCAACTGGCGCTCGCCGGCGTGGCAATCGGCGTGGGACTGTCGCTGGCACTCATGCCGCTGCTGCAGAGCCAACTCTACGCGATCGATCCTCGCGATCCGCTGACGCTCGGCGGCGTGCCCACGGCGCTCATGATCGTCGCCATGATCGCGGCTTTCGTGCCTGCGCGACGCGCGATGAAGGTCAACCCGGTCGAGGCGCTCAGATACGAGTAGGACCGCTGCGCGGACGGACCGTGCGCGTGAATGTCAGGCAGCTCGATTCGCCGGTGCTGCAGACTATCGGC
>DASPWV010000413.1:0-6170 GCA_035637635.1 Vicinamibacterales bacterium
CGACCGGCTCGGCATCAAGCCGCTGTACTTCTACCGCACTACGAGCGGTGTGCTGTTCGCGTCCGAGATTCGCGCGCTTCTCGCGTCAGGCCTCGTCGCGCGACGACTCGACGTTGTCGCCCTGAATCAGTACCTCACGTATCAATCGGTGCCGCCGCCGCGCACCCTTGTCGCGGGTGTTCAATCGATGGCCGCGGGAGAGCTCGCCACTGCAACGCGGTCGCGCTTCGAGCGGCGCGTCTACTGGGACCTGTTGCCGTCCAGAGCTTCACGCGAGAGGGGCGCGAGACAAGCGGGTGAGGTGCGCGAACGCGTCAAGCATCTGCTGCGCGAATCGGCGTCTTTGCATCTTGTGAGCGACGTGCCGGTCGGTGTGTTTCTGTCCGGCGGTATCGATTCGACTGCCGTCGCGGCGCTCGTGCGTCACAGCGGGCAAACTCCCAAGACGTTCGCGGTGACCTGTCCCGGCACAAGATTCGACGAGGCCCCGTACGCCAGAGCCGCCGCACGAGCGTGCGGCGCCGAACATACCGAGATCGTTCTGACTGAAGCCGAAATCATCGATCACCTGCGGAACGCCTTGACGCACGTCGATCATCCGAGCGGCGACGGCATAAACACGTTTATCGTGTCCCATGCGGTGAGGCAGGCAGGTGTAAAGGTCGCGTTGTCCGGACTTGGCGGTGACGAGTTCTTTGGCGGCTATCCGTCGTTCGAGCGGCTCGGGCGTTTGTCGACTTACGCGAAGGCCTGGCGGCAGTCTCCTGAATCGATGCGGCGTTTTGCCGGAGCTGCCATCCGGGCGGTCGGTAGTCGATCGCCCGCCACATCGAAGGCGGCGGCGCTTGCCGAAACGGACGGCACAATCGCTCGAACGTTTCCGATTCTGCGCCAGATGTTTTCGGAGGAGCAGCGCCGCCAGCTCCTCGATCCCTCCGCGTACGCTGCTGGCGAGGTCCAGCTCGACCCCTACGTCAGCTTGCTTGACGAAGCCGTCGCGCGGCGTCCGGATCTCGACACAATGGCGCTGGTCTCGTACGCGGAAGCCCGCACGTACATGCATGACGTATTGCTGCGGGATACGGATCAAATGAGCATGCGGCACGCCCTTGAAGTCCGAGTGCCGCTGCTCGACCACCATCTCGTCGAATACCTGATGTGCTTGTCTGAGGCAGAAAAAGGCGTCGCCGCAGGACCCAAGCCGCTTCTCGTCGACAGCCTTGACGGCATGATTCCGGCCGAATGCGTGAACCGGCCGAAGCAAGGCTTCGTGCTGCCCTTCGAATCGTGGATGCGCGGGCCGCTGCGATCCTTCTGCGAAGACCATCTCGGATCGGATGCACTGGATGGACGAAGCGTCGTGAACGGCGACGTGGTGCGGCGAATGTGGCGCGGTTTTGTGTCGGGCGATCCTGAGATGACCTGGTCGCGGCCGTGGACGCTTGTCGCGCTGAACGCGTGGCTCGAAGCAACCGGAGTCGCGGCGTGATGCGTCTGCCGATCACGGTGGTGATTCTGACGTTCAACGAGGAGCGTAATCTCCCGGCCTGCCTTGACACCGTTTCCGCCTGGGCTCAGGACGTCTTCGTCGTCGACTCCGGCAGCGTGGACGGAACGTTGGCGATTGCACGCGCGAGTGACGCGCGGATCGTGACGCACCCGTTTGAAACCCACGCGCGTCAATGGGACTGGGCGCTCCGTCATCTGCCCATCGCCACGGACTGGGTGCTCGGGCTCGATGCGGATCAGCGTGTCACGCCGGAGCTCCGAGACGAGATTCAAGCCGCAATTTCTCCAGGGACCAGCCGTGGGGGGATGAACGGCTACTTTGTGGCGCGGCGGCAAATCTTCCGTGGCAAATGGATTCGCCACGGCGGTTATTACCCGAAATATCTGCTCAAGATCTTTCGCCTTCAGCACGCCTCGGTAGACGCGGATGATCTCGTCGACCATCACTTCGTCGTATCAGGCGCGACCGGCAAGCTCGGTGGGGACCTCATCGAAGACAATCAGAACGAAGCGGCAATCGCGGTCTGGACTGCAAAGCACAACCGGTACGCCGCGCTGCAGGCGCAACAGGAATTCGAAGCTGCCGTGACCCCGGCGAGCGTCGGCTTTCGGTCGATATTCGAGTCTCCCGACGCACGCACACGATGGCTGAAGCAACTTTGGGCTCGCCTTCCGCTCTACGTGCGGCCTTGCCTGTATTTCGGCTATCGGTACTTCCTCAGACTCGGCTTCCTCGACGGCAAGGACGGATTCATCTTCCACGTCCTGCAGGCGTTCTGGTATCGGCTGCTGGTCGACATCAATCTTGACGAATTGCGTTCGACGCACCCGGCGCGAGAGCCGGCACGTGTCACTGCGCGAACAGCGCCTGCAGCGGAACGACCCGTCGACGAAATGAAGCCTGTCTAGCTTCGCTGCCAGCGGTGGCGGCACGGCCACAAACTTGGACTCTCGTCTGTCAAAACTTCAAACATTGCTCACGCTCCCGCGCGCGGTATGGCTGCTGCTGGCCCTCGTGCCGGCACTGACGCTTGCCTCCGTGATCTCAGCGCGTCCGGGCGTGAACTCGGATCCAGGGTGGGGCATCGTCGCCGCGGAACAATTCCTGTCTTCGCGGTCGCCAAGCCCGATGGAAATGCGGGAAGCCGATCCGAGCGATCTCAGTCGCGATCATTTCGGGCGGGTGTCGTGGTGGCCCCCCTCTTATCAACTCGTGCCGCTCGCCTTCCGCGCTGCCGGTTTGGACTGGGGCAACGCGCTGCGCGCCACGTTCGTCAGCGGTTGGATTGCCGGTGCACTCGGCTGGGGAGCAATCTTCGCGATTGTTCTCGGCCCGACGCCGCTCGCGGCATTCTCGGTCGGGCTCTTACTCCTGCTCCGTTTCAGCCACGCCGACGCCTACATCTATTCAGGTGGGGAGTTCCTGCTGTGGGCAATCGCGCCGTACGTCGTCTTGATCAATATCGTCGCGCTTCGCCGTTCTACGAGTTCTCACTGGACGGCGGCCGCGGGTCTTCTGACGCCCTGGCTGTTCCTCGTGAAGTTCAACGGAGCCTTTCTGATCCTCGGCATCGGGCTCGTGTGGACGATGTTCGTGCTCAGGAGATGGATTGCACTGCGCACCTGGGCAATCTATGCAGCCTGTGGGTCAGCGAGCGCCTACAGCATCCACCTGCTTGGTTTTCCGAGCGGCACGACCACGTTCAATCCTGACGTCCACCTGCATTTGTCCTGGACTGTCCTCTGGCCTCTTGGAGGCTCGCTGTTTGCGGCAACGGACTGGGACTCGCTGCTGCGGTGGCTTTTTCAGGATCCTTCGAAGCCGATCCTCACCGACGGCCATTTCGAGATCTTGTACGCCGTTGCGTCGCTGCCGGTACTCGTATGGGTTTGGAAAAGGGCGCGCGAACTCGCGTCGGCGCCCGCGCCAGACACCTATCGCGACGTCTTCAGTGTCCTGGCGCCCGTCTGTCTTGTCACCTCAGGTTTGCTTCTCGCCTTCGTCTCCGCCGAATCGCGCAGTCCGCTGATCTTCGCGCGATATCTACGAATCGAATCGCTGATGGTGCTCCCGTTTGCGCTGGCAACTCTTTACCGTCTGATGGCGATGAGAGCAGTTCGAGCGCGCGCCACGGGGTGGGCCGCATTCGTTGCGTGGTTGATCGTCCCTGCCCTGTACGGCGGCGCCGCCCTCGTCGACAAGGGCATTTTTCGCGCGCATCAATCGCAATCGCTGGTTGGTCCTTTCGGCATTCGCTACGACTCGGTAGGCGCCGGCGGCAACGTCGCCAACATCGTCGCAGAAATCAGGAGCCGTGTTCGGCCGCAGAGTGTCTTGTATCTGCCCTCTCCGGATCTCGGTCTCGCATTTCTCGACTACCGGTTTGTGATTCGGCACGCGGACTTCATTTCGATCGACGAGCTGTCACGCGCTCGGTTCGACGGCCGTCCTGCGGAAGGCGTCGTGCTCGTTTTGCCGCAGCAGTTGAGAACCAACGGAAAGCTGTCGGCCATCGAGAACTCGTTCACGTCGATTCAGGAGTGGCGGGAAGAGACGTTGCAAACGAGCGCGTCCTGGATTCTTGTCTTCGGGAATTCCGCGCCGCCCCCAGCCGCAAAGGCGCTTTCAAGTGGTTAGCCGCGCTCCAGTCGCGGATTTCGTCGCGCAAGATCTTTCGCAGCCGACGCGGTCTCACATCGACGCAGTCAGACTCGCGGCGTCGCGTCAATTGGCGACCGTCGCTGCGGCGCTGGCGATGGTGCCGGTGTATTTGTTCATCTACAACTCAGGTTACGGCTACGACGCGTTCGAATACCTCATCATCGGCCAGTCGCTCAACGACGGCGTCCCGTTTTACACATTTGTCCCATCGAAATCATGGGCGCTGTACGGTCTCGTCGCCGCGTATCTGCATGCGCCGGCGGCGGCGACCCACGCCGGCGTCGCGCTGCTGGTCACCGCAACTGTCCTCATGGTCGTGGTCGCCACGTACCTCGTCGCGACTGCACGAGGACTCGGAACGATTGGCGCGCGCACAGCGGCGTTGCTCGTGGCGGCGAACGCGCTGTTTTCAGAGTTGAACTATCTGGAGCCCACAGGATTTGTGTACCTGAGCGGCCTTCTCGCTTTTGCCGCGGTAAGCGGCCCCAAAGCGGAGCGCGCACGGGCGCCCTGGCTTCTCGCTGGTGTCTGGATCGGCGTGGGAGTCGCCTTCAAGGCTGTCGCAGCGTTCTATTTGATCGCGATCTTCTGCTGGCTGGTTTGGCAGGCATCTGCAACGAAGTCGCGCGGGCCGCTGCAAAGCGCCCTCTACGTAACTGTCGGTGTCGCGTTTACCGTTGCAGCGCAGGCGCTGTATTTCTGGTCGTCCGGCCGCCTCGAAGCCTTTCTGGAATGGTCGTTCGTATTTCCCTTGCTGCACTATCCGGCCAACACCGAATGGGTTGCCAAGCTCTATACAAAGCTCCTCTGGGTAATCGTCGTCATTGCCCTGGCGGGTGCCATTTCGCTCGATGCGCGAGTCCGTGGACGGCTCTATCGCGATAAGAACGTCTGGCTGCTCCTCTCGTTCGGCAGCTGCGCCCTCGTCCCGCTGCTCAAGACGCAGTCGAGTCACTACGCATTTCCCGGAACAGCATTTCTTCTGATCTATGCAGCCGTCGTCTTCGAGCGCTGGATCGACGCGCCGCGTGCTTGGCGGCTCCGGTCGCCGGTCGCCGTCGTCGCCATTGTCGCAGCCGCCATTGTGATCAGCGGCGTACTTTACCGGCCATCTGCGCTGCGCCGTTTCTTCGATGTCCGCTCATACAGTGAGGAGCAGGCGCTGTGTGACTCGTTGCAGGCGCTGGTCAAGCCCGATGAGCATTTCATCTCCTTCAGCCAGGGGACGCGACTCTACTGGCTTTCGCGGCGATATCCAAACTGGCCGCTGCTGAATACCGACGTTCAAAGCTCCTATTACATCGAGCGACATTCCGACGAGCTCTGGCGCGCGCTCGACGATTCTCGCTTGACGTTGATCGAATTCGATCCCGCGTCGACGACGTTCGACGATGCCAGATTTCTCGATCATGCGGCGAATCGTTCGTTCGTCGCGACGCTGACCTGTCGTCTCGAAGCCGGCTTTTCGCGACGGGATGACCTGGCTCCTCCGCTCGTGCTGTGGACGCGCCGAACGACGCGGTCCGACTCGGGGAGATGTCGCTCATGATCAATGGCCAGAAAGTCGTCGTCGTGATGCCCGCGTACAACGCGGAGCGCACCATTCAGAAAACCTGGCGAGAGGTCGTGGAGCAGGAAGCGGTCGACCTGGTGATCGTCGTCGACGATGCCAGCCACGACGCGACGTTCGAGCTTGCGCGCGGGCTGGAGAAGGTCGTGGCGCACGCGCATCCCGCGAATCGCGGATACGGCGCAAATCAGAAGACCTGTTACCGGCTAGCCCTGGAGCACGGCGCCGACATCGTCGTGATGGTCCATCCGGATTATCAATACACGCCTAAACTGATTCCTGCGATGGCGGGCCTCGTCGCGAGCCGGTTGTATCCGTGTGTTCTCGGATCGAGAATTCTCGGCGGTCAGGCCCTCAAGGGCGGCATGCCGATTTGGCGGTACATCGCGAATCGCGGGTTGACCCTCGCCGGCAATGTCCTCCTGGGCA
>DASPWV010000414.1:0-2243 GCA_035637635.1 Vicinamibacterales bacterium
CGATTCGCGATGACACTGGCGGCCGCAACTGATTCCGAGCGCCGTCCGATGTGGAAGGGCACGCTGGTCACGATGACGTTGGGCTTGAACAGCAGCGCGCCTTTGATGAGCAGCGCGTGCTGGTTGTGAAGCAGATGGTGCCACATGCGGCGCGGCACGAATTCAGGCAGGATCACTGTGACATAGCCGTTTGGACTCATCTTCTGCACCTGCTCGATGTATTCCAGCAGCGGCTCCATCAGCGAACGATACGGAGACTCCAGCACCACGAGCTGCACGCCCTGACCCCACTCGATCCACTGCTGGCGAATGGCTTCGGTGGTCGCGGGGTCGATGTCGACGTACACGGCCCGGACGTCCGGCGACAACGTGCGCGCGTAGCGAAGCGCCTGGACGACTGCCCTTTGGATGCCGCCAATCGGCACGATCACGGTGTGGTGCGGCACGACCTCCGGCCGCCAACCGTGCAACGTGAGTTCGGCCGCGACGTGGTCATAGTGGCGCCTCGTCACTTCAAAGATCACGACGAGCGTTGGAATCATCACGATCACGATCCATGCGCCCTCGAATGCCTTTGTCGTCGCCACGATGCCGAGCACGACCCCTGTCACGAGCGCGCCGAAACCATTGATGGCGGCGCTCGAGCGCCACCCGCGGCCACCAAGCGTTCGCCAGTGAATCACCATGCCCGCCTGCGACAGCGTGAACGAGACGAACACACCAATCATGTAAAGCGGGATCAGCGAGTGCGTGTCACCGGCGAAGACCGCCAGCAGCAGCGCCGCCAGTACGCTGAGGATGATGATCCCGTTCGAGAACGCCAAACGGTCACCCTGATTCATGAACTGACGGGGGAGAAACCGGTCGCGCGCGACGATGGAGGCGAGCCGTGGGAAGTCCGCATACGCGGTGTTGGCCGCCAGGACGAGGATCAGCATCGTCGCGGCCTGCACCGAGTAATAGAACGCGCTGCCGTCTCCGAACGTGTTGCGCGCGATTTGCGAGACAACGGTTTCGCTCTCACTCGGAAGGATGCCGTAGGCGTGCGCGAGCAGGGTGATGCCCATGAACATCGCGATCGACATCACGGCCATCGCCACGAGCGTGGCTGCGGCGTTCCGGCTTTCCGGCGGTCTGAATGCGGGCACCCCGTTCGAGACGGCCTCGACACCTGTCATCGCTGTGCACCCGTTCGAGAACGCTGTCAGGATCCGGAACGCGCCGAGCGCGGCAACACCCCCCGTGCCGAGCGGCACCGGCGCGCTCGGTAGCGGAGCAGGTTCGAGCGTACCCGTGAGGTATCGCCACGCGCCCACGGCAATCATTGCCAGGATGGTGACGATGAAGAAGTAGGTTGGTGCGGCAAAGAGTCGACCGGATTCGCGAACGCCTCGCAGATTGCCCAGCATCAGCATCGCGACGAAACCGAGCGACAACTCCACGGGATCCAAGTGCCACGTTGGGAGCGCCGAAGTGATCGCTGCCACGCCTGCCGCGATACTGACCGACACGGTGAGGACGTAATCGATCAACAGCGCGGCCGCCGCGATCAAGCTGGGTAAGCGGCCCAGATTGTCCTTAGCGACGAGATAGGCGCCCCCACCACTCGGGTAGGCAAAGATCGTCTGCCGGTACGAGAAGACGACAATTGCCAGCATTGTGGCGATCACGGCACCGATCGGTGTTACCAGACCGAGCGCAGCGATGCCACCAAGCGCCAGCACGCGAAGGATTTCCTCCGTCGCGTAGGCGACCGATGACAGCGGGTCGGATGACAGCACGGCGAGTCCCGTGACTCGGGAAAACCGTTCGCGGTGAGCGAGATGTGAGGGGATCGGAGCACCGACGATGAGCCGCTTCACCTGCGACAGAAATGTTTCTTCGGCCACGAATCTCTCCAAAAGCCGGCACTGCGACGCTCGCTATCAGCGCCGGGAAGGCGCGTCGAACGTGAAGATGAGACCAACGATCAAGAGGTGCTGCGTCGGGGTGAGGGCGGCGACACCGGGGCGCACGTCGTGATCGTCGAAGAAGCCGCCCTGCGGACCGCGTGAATTGTCGACTCGATGCTCGACACGAACGAGGGTATTTGCCCAGTTGTACGGCACCCGGTATTCCACCGTGCTCGTGAGCGCCTTGACCGTCTGTTCAGCCAAGGTCCATCGTCCATGAGAGTCCCACGCAACTTCGGGACGGACAGCAAGGTTCCATCGCGGCTGCGGCGTCCAGCGAATCGGGAGCTG
>DASPWV010000415.1:0-4239 GCA_035637635.1 Vicinamibacterales bacterium
ATCCGAAGACCTTCATCCTCCACGCGGCGTTGCGTCGTCAGGCTTGCGCCCATTGCGAACAATTCCCCACTGCTGCCTCCCGTAGGAGTCTGGGCCGTGTCTCAGTCCCAGTGTGGCCGTCCGCCCTCTCAGGCCGGCTACTGATCGTTGCCTTGGTGGGCCATTACCCCGCCAACTAGCTAATCAGGCGCGGGCTCCTCTCCAAGCGCCAGGCCTTGCGGTCCCCGGCTTTGGTTTCCAGGTCTTCAAACCCGGAACGTCATGCGGTATTAGCGCTCCTTTCGGAACGTTATCCCCCACTCAGAGGTAGATCACCCACGTGTTACTCACCCGTTCGCCACTCTACTCAGGGCCGAAGCCCCTTTCGCGTTCGACTTGCATGTGTTAGGCACGCCGCCAGCGTTGATTCTGAGCCAGGATCAAACTCTCATGTTAAAGGGGTTGTCCGCTTGGCCACCTGTCTCGCGGGACCGAAGTCCCGCGCTACGTACGCGGCTGGGCGGGCATCTTCAACAAAAGGCTTGTGGCTCTTTTGTTTTTCTGTCTTGTATCGGACGAGCGCCGCAGAGCGGCGGCAGGGCTAAAGCCCCGCCACTACTCGCGCGACGCCGTCCAGCTGATACTCGACGGGCTGGTCTGCCTTGTCTCACCGGATTCCCAAACCACGAGGGCCGAAGCCACCGGGCCGGAGGCCCGGTAAAACAAAGCTGTGCACGCTCTATCTAGTTTTCAAAGAACCGAGGCGCGGCGACTCATCTGTCGAATCGTCCGTGTTCCCATCAGCTTCGCTTTCGCTTCGGCTGCGCCCGTTAGGGGAACCTTCCAATGTTACCGCTCGAGACTACCTGTGTCAACCGAGATTTTCGTTCGCGAACCGGTCGTTGTGAACCGCTGCAGGCGAAAACTGAAAGCTCTCAGGCAGTTTACCGGGCCCTTGACCGAGGGCACCCGTGTCGAGCGCGTTTATGAATCTTACGGAACGAGCCCGCCCCTGTCAACCTCTAGCGCGTTGCGACTGCCTCGTCCATTGCTCGGCTTGGTGAGAAGCACATCCATCGCGGGCCTGACAAGCTGCTGAATCAGTGTTTTCGCCGCCACTCATCAGTAGCACGAATCGAGTTCTCCGTCGCCGCCCACGCCGCGTTGGGCGAGCCGCCGCTCAGCCGCTGGTTGAGGTAGACGTCGAAGATCCAGGCTGCAATCCCTAGGAAATCCGGTCCGCCGCTGATCGACAGTCCATCGCGTCGCTGTAATCCTTCCGGCGCTCGATAGAACGCGTCGAGACGATTCAAGACGTCCAGAAACTCGTCACGACTGAAGCTGATGAATGGCGTGAACGCTGCCGGCGTGAGCGCGGCCCGTCCTGGGTTTTTCTGCCGCCACTCATCGCTGCGCGTGATTGCGGCGATGACGATATCAAAGGCGCCCTCGGCGCTGTATCCGCCGGAGCGCGCCGCAAGATACACGTCGAATATCCACTGCGCAATGCCGAGGAAATCCGGCCGGCCGTCGATCGACAGCCCCTGCGGCCTCTGCAAGCCGTAGCGGCTCATGTAGAACGCATGGAGCCGCTCCATCGCGAGCAGCAGCTCGGCGCGATCGAACGTGGTCCGGACCGCCTCGGTCGGCGTGCGGATGGTGCTCTCGCGCAACTGCGCGTTGTACAGAAAGGCAACCACTTCGTGATCGCTGCTCGAGGGCTCCGGCAGGGTCCCCATGGTCGTCGAAAACCGCTGGTACGGCGCGTGCGGAATGAGGGTCGGCTTCGATGAGTCGATCGCGAACGTGCTGCGCGTGTAATGCATGATCGAGTCGAAGTCGTACGGCCCGATCAACGGGATTCCCGTGATGAGATTGAAATTGCCGACCGCATTTTCCTGCACGTTCGAAAAGTCGATCGAGAGATAGTCGTTCCGGTCCGCTCGCTGGTGCTCGTGAAAGAGACCGAGCGCGTGCCCGAGCTCGTGCGCCACTGTGTGAGCGCTGTTCGAACAGGTATCGCCAAGGTTCGTCCGCACGACGATGCCGCGCCGCGCCTGCCCGACGGCGCTGAAACAGGCGCTCGGCTGTGTCGCGGTGGCGGTGTCGCGCGTGATCGTCAAATATGCCGACTGCGTCGTGCGCGGGACGAAGACGATAGGCGCAACTTGAGTCCAGCGCTCGAGACTGGCGAGGATGCGGTCGCGTTGCGCGGCGGTGAAGCCCTCCGCGATCTCGTAGGGAATCACGCCGGTATCCCAGGCGCCAAGCCGCTGGCGGTAGTCGATGACAAACGCCTGAGTGCGAAATCGATCGCCGAGACCGAGCTGCTCGGGCAGCAGCAGCATGTCGTCGACGAGAATGAAATCGTCGACTGGGGAAACTGCCGGACGCGTAGACGCTGGCTGGTCGCGCAATTGAACGACAGGCTGGGTCGCCTTCAGCGACACGACGGCCACAGCAACAAGCGCCCCAACGACGATATTTGAGCGGCGCATCCCCACACCTCGCTATTTATGAGCCGGCGAAAACTGCGTTCGTTCGAGCCGGACTTTATACGATCTTCACGATGCGTCGCTCGCGCTGACCTTTACGCAGAACGATCGCCGCGCGATCGATTGCATCCTCCATCGTCACGCGGCCACGATCGTCGACGAGGCGTCGGTCGTTGATGTACAGGCCACCCTGTTTGATGAGTCGCGCGGCTTCTCCTTTCGAGGCGGCCAGGCCGGCGGCAACCGCCATCTCGGTATTGGCGATCCCGGCGCTGAGCGCGGCCGCATCAATCGTGACTGACGGCGCGTCCTCGAACACGAGCAAAATGTCCTCGACGCGCGCGTCGGACAGCCGGCCGCCGAACAACACGGCTGACGCGCGCTCGGCGCTCGCGAGCTCCGTCTGGCCGTGCACCATTGCCGTCACCTCCCGCGCCAGCGTGCGCTGCGCCTCTCGTGTCTCCGGCGTCTCGGCAACGCATCGCTCGAGCGCGTCGATCGTGAGCGCATCCAGCCACGTAAACGATTTGAGATAACTGACGACGTCGCGGTCGTCTGTGTTCAACCAGAACTGGTAGAAGCGGAACGGCGACGTGAGCCCCGGATCGAGCCACACTGTGCCAGCTTCGGTCTTCCCGAACTTCGCGCCGGACGCAGTCGTCATCAGCGGCCACACCAGGCCGTGCGCTTTCTTCGCCCGAAGCTTGCGTATCAAGTCGATTCCGGCGGTGATGTTCCCCCATTGATCGCTGCCGCCCATTTGCAGCAGGCAACCATAACGATCGAACAGCTGCAGGAAATCGTACGCCTGCAGCACGAGATAGCTGAACTCGGTGTACGAGATGCCTTCTTCGCTTCCGAGGCGCCGGCTCACGGACTCCTTCTGCAGCATGTAATTGACGGTGAAGTGCTTGCCGATATCGCGCAGAAACGAGAGCACGTCGATCGTTCCCAGCCAGTCGGCGTTGTTCACGATTCGGGCGGGGTTTTCGATCGCTTCGAAATCCAGGAAGCGCGAGAGCTGTCCTCGAATGCCAGCGACGTTCGCCTCCACCTGGTCGGCAGAGAGGAGTACGCGCTCCTGCGATTTTCCGCTCGGATCTCCAATCATGCCCGTGCCGCCACCGACGATGGCAATCGGCACGTGGCCGAACCGCTGGAGCCGCGCGAGCCCCATCACGGTCAGCAGCGAGCCGACATGCAGACTGGCTGCGGTCGGATCGAACCCG
Organism: Vicinamibacterales bacterium; assembly: GCA_035637635.1. Taxonomy (GTDB): domain Bacteria; phylum Acidobacteriota; class Vicinamibacteria; order Vicinamibacterales; family UBA2999; genus DASPWV01. The sequence continues at coordinate 3,704 of DASPWV010000415.1, forward strand.
ATGTACGCGGTGACGCGTTCCCGGTCGAGGAGCTCGCCCAGGCCTTCGGTGCTGGCCGACAGCATCCCGCGCCACTGCAGTTCTTCCAGGAGGCCCATGCGCGGATCATAATCGGGTACGGCACGTATACTCAGGAGCATGACGCGGCGGGACGCGTTACGTGCCCTGTGGGCGACAGGAGTTGGCGCGGTCACTGCGCCATTCGCGTACGGTACGGCGTACGCACGCCACCGGTTCGTTCGAACTGATGAGGACATACCGGTGTCCGGTTTACCGCATGCGCTCGACGGCTTCCGGATCGGTCTCATCACCGACATTCACCACAGCGCGTCCGTTTCTGCGGAGGATGTCACCAGGGCGGTGGCGTTATTGAGCGCGGTGCCGACGGATCTGATCGTGCTTGGCGGCGATTACGTCACTTTCGGCGATCGTGATTTTGTCGAACCAGTCGCTGAGCTCTTGGCCCCACTCTCCGAGGCACGTGAGGGTTCTTTCGCGGTCCTCGGGAACCACGATGACGACAAGGACATGCCGGC
>DASPWV010000416.1:0-4520 GCA_035637635.1 Vicinamibacterales bacterium
CGACGTATGATCAATCGGAGACGATTGATGTCATAGCTCACTTTGATTGCGCGTCCCAACGGTCCGAAACCGCCAGGTTCGCGCCCGAATGCTGGATTCACGAGGTTGCCGTGATTGAGCACTCAACGCGAATTGAGGGGGTAGATGGCTGAGCCTTCACCTCCTTCTGTGTTTCCTTCCGAACTTCCAGTTCTTCCGCTGCGTCGCACGGTCGCATTTCCACTGACGCTCCAGCCGCTTGCGGTAAATCGTGCCGTGTCCGTCGAAGCCGTCAACGCGGCGCTCGCCGCCGATCGACTGATTCTGCTGCTCCTCCAGCGCGGTGACGAAGACGAGCCTCGACCGGACCAGATGCACTCGATGGGCACGATCGGCATCATCCGGCAGATGGCCCGCGCGCCCCAGGGCCTCAACATCATCGTCGAAGGCATGGCGCGGGCGCGAATCGAGAGCGTGACGTTCGAGAAGCAGATGTTCCGCGCCCGATTGACGCTTGCCGCCGAAGAGGTGCAGACCGGCGTCGAAGTCGACGCCTACATTCGGCGCATTCAGGAGCTCGTCGATCGCGCGCTCGCGTTGACATCAGGCCTCGCGCCCGAAGTGCGGCAGCTCGTCTCGGGCATCGACGATCCGATGCGACTCGCGTACCTGCTGGGGACGATGCTCGATCTGAAGGCGGAGGAAAAGCAGCAACTGCTCGAGGCCGATCCGCTCTTGAAGAAACTCGAGCTCGTACACACGCTGCTCGCGCGCGAAGTGTCGGTGCTCGAGCTCAAAGGGAAGATCGAGACGCAGGCGCAGCAGGAGATGACCGACGCGCAGAAGCAGTATTACCTGCGCCAGCAGATGAAGGCCATTCAGGAGGAGCTCGGCGAAGGGGAAGGCAACGAGATCAAAGAGCTGCGCGATCGCGTCGCGAAGGCGGAGCTTCCGGCAAACGTGCGTATGGTGGCGGATCGTGAAGTCGATCGGCTGGGGCGCATGGGCCCCGCGTCGCCCGAGTACCAGATGATTCGCACCTACATCGATTGGATCCTCGAGCTGCCCTGGGACAAAGTCACCGCCGATCGGCTCGATCCCGTCGAAGCGCGCCGCGTGCTCGACGAAGACCATTACGATCTCGACAAAGTCAAAGATCGGATCGTCGAGTATCTGGCCGTACGGAAGCTCAAAGGCGATATGAAAGGTCCGATCCTGTGTTTCGTCGGACCGCCCGGCGTGGGCAAGACGTCGCTCGGTCAATCGATCGCGCGGGCGATGGAGCGCAAGTTCGTGCGCATCTCGCTCGGCGGCATCCGTGATGAGGCCGAAATTCGCGGCCATCGCCGGACGTATATCGGCGCAATGCCCGGCCGCATCGTTCAGGCGCTGAAGCAGGCGGGATTTGGAAATCCCGTCTTCATGCTCGACGAGCTCGACAAAGTGAGCGTCGGCTATCAGGGCGATCCGGCCGCGGCGCTGCTCGAAGTGCTCGATCCGGCGCAGAACCACACGTTCCGCGACCACTATCTCGAAGTGCCTGTCGATCTCTCGAAGGTGCTCTTCATCGCGACGGCGAATCAGATGGGATCGATTCATCCCGCGCTGCGCGATCGCATGGAGATCGTCTGGCTCTCGGGTTACACCGAAGAAGAAAAACTGAACATCGCGCGAAAGTATTTGATTCCCCGTCAGCTTGCCGAGCATGGACTTGGCGCAGGATCGCTGACGATCTCAGACGCGGCGCTGCGCACGGTAATCGGGGAGTACACGCGCGAGGCCGGCGTCCGAAATCTGGAACGGCAGATCGGAACCCTTGCCAGGAAGGTCGCGGCGAAGGTCGCCACCGGCGCGGCAACGATCGATTTCTCAATCGACGCCGACGAGATCGAGGAGTATCTCGGGCCGGCTCGCTTCCGCCGCGAGGCCGCGTTCCGGACGTCGCGTCCTGGCGTCGCCACCGGCGTCGCGTGGACGGAGAGTGGCGGCGATGTCCTTTTCATCGAGGCGAGCCTGCTGCCCGGCGGACGCAGCGCGATCATTCTGACGGGCCAACTTGGCGACGTGATGCAGGAATCGGCGCGCGCTGCCGTGAGTCATATCCGCGCCAACGCGAAGGAGCTTGGCATCGAGCCCAACTTCCTCGAAAACCGCGATCTCCATGTGCACGTTCCATCTGGCGCGATTCCGAAAGATGGACCCTCCGCCGGCGTCACAATCGCGACGGCCATTCTTTCGGCGGCGCGCAATCAGCTGGTGCGCGAGGATGTTGCGATGACTGGCGAAATCACGCTCAGCGGTCTGGTGCTGCCGGTCGGCGGGATTCGCGAAAAGGCACTCGCCGCGAAGCGGCTTGGGCTCGGCACCTTCATCCTGCCCGCGCTCAATGCGCCCGACCTGAAGGAGCTGCCGCAGGAGCTGCGCGACACTATGCACTTCATCCCGGTCAGGACGCTGGAAGAAGTCCTGAAAGTGGCTCTTCCGATGCCGGCGGCACCGTCTGACACCGCGGTTACTCCGGCCGTGCCCGCCGCGGTCGAAGCTGTACCCGCCTCGGTTGAACGCGCCTAGGTGCGCTGCGCGGAAAGAAGCTACGTGAAGGAACGTACGTGAACCATCGTAGAGGAACGTACGTGAAGGAACGTACGTGAACCGTCGTGGAGGAACGTACGTGAAGGAACGCCCGGAAGGAACCATCGTTTTCTACGTGTCAGGCCACGGCTTCGGCCACGCCTCCCGGGTCATCGAGGTCATCAACGCGCTCATCAGAAAGCGTGCGGCGCTTCGCATCGTCGTGCGAACGTCGGCGCCGCGCTGGCTGTTCGACCTCACCGTTCGCGGCGCCCTCGAGTACGAGTACGTCGAGTGCGACACCGGCGTCGTTCAGATCGACAGCCTGCGACTGGACGAAGAAGCGAGCATTGCCCGCGCGATTGAATTCATGTCTTCGTTCGAGGAGCGCGTCGGCCGCGAAGCGGAACGTTTGAAGAATGTCGATGCGGGGCTGGTGGTCGCGGATATGCCTCCGCTCGGTGTCGCCGCTGGCGCGCAAGCGGGGGTGCCGGTGGCCGCACTCGGTAACTTCACCTGGGACTGGATCTACTCGGCGTATCCCGGCAGCGATCGGCTGGTGAGGATGATTCGCGAAGCGTACTCGGAGGCAGACGTCGCATTGCGTTTGCCGATGTGGGGCGGGTTCGAGGCGTTTGAGCGCGTGGTCGATCTGCCGTTTGTCGCGCGGCGCTCCGCACGGGATCCCGAGGACGTGCGCCGCGCATTCTCATTGCCTCACGATAAGCGTCTCGTATTGACTTCATTTGGTGGTCACGGCCTCGAGGGCATCGCATCAGTCGCCCGGGACATGAACGGGTACGCCGTTCTGTTCACCACCGCCGTCCCCGCCGGGCAACCTCCGTCCCCGCCAGGGACCTCCGTCCCTCCCATGGACCTCCGTCGCCAAGCGGGGACGGAGGTCCTCTTCGTCGACGAGAGGCAACTCTACGCAGGCGGTTTTCGCTACGAAGACCTCGTCCGCGCCGTCGACGTCGTCATCACCAAACCAGGCTACGGCATCATCGCGGAGTGCCTGGCGAACGACACGGCCCTGCTCTACACCTCGCGCGGACTCTTCATCGAATATGACGTGCTCGTGGACGCGATGCCGCAGTTTCTCCGGACTGCCTTCATCGACCACAGCGATCTATTCGACGGCCGCTGGCGCCCGCATCTGGACGCACTCCTCGCGCAGCCCGCACCCGGCAGCAAGCCGGCCACCAACGGCGCGAGCGTTGCCGCGGACGCGTTGCTGGCAATGTTGTAGAAACTAGGGCCTACGCCAAGCGCCTAGTCCCGCGCGCAGGTGACGAGCGTCCACATCTTGAGCAAATTCACTTTCGCAATCGATGTGGGCGTGAAATGCGCCTGCGTGAGGAATCCCTGAAGATCCAGATCCGATTTGAAGCCGATATGCACGGTAAACGGTGAGATTGCCGTCTCGACGCGCGAGAGGAGTGGATTGTCGCTTTTGAAGTGATTGAGTACGACAATCTTGCCGCCCGGACGGCACACACGGCGCATCTCCTGAGCGACTTTCACCGGGTCGGGCACGACGCTAATCAAATACGGCGCGTACACGATGTCGAAGCACTCGTCGGGAAACGTCATCGCCGCGGCGTCCATCTCCATCACACGGCAGTTGCGCAGCGCCTGGTCGAAGACCTTCTCGCGCGCCTTTTCGAGCATCGGCTCCGACAGATCGATCCCGATCACGCTGCACGTTTTCGGGTACAGCGGGAGGTTGATGCCGGTGCCGACGCCAACCTCCAGTACCGAGTCGCCGGGCCTGATATCCATCTTCTTGATGGCTTCAAGGCGGCCAGGGTGGAGCGTGGGCCCGAAAACAACGTCGTAAACGACCGCCAGCTTTTCGTAGACCCGTTCGACGAAGTGGTTCTCGACAGCAGTGACCGAGAGCGCGCGCGTGGCGGCGTCTCCGCCAAAGATTGGATTCCGGGACCGTTGATGTTCGCTGTCGAAGAAAG
>DASPWV010000417.1:0-2043 GCA_035637635.1 Vicinamibacterales bacterium
TTATTTCCTGGTGGATGAAGTCACGCTGGATGGACTGAGCACTCGAGTCAATGCTGGCGAGGTGAGCCTCGCTCGCTGATTCACTGACATCGGATATCGGGCGCCGGATACCGGATACCGGGCATCGGTTATTACCCGTTACCGGTTACCGGGTCTCTTCAAAACTTCCAGGCTTTAAGGGTTCGTATGGCTGTATCGAGTGCCTCGCGCTGCTGAGGTTGTTCAGCAGTTGTGAGCAGCTGTTCGTAAGTTGCGATAGCAAGGTCCAGCGCGTCGTAGTCGTGTTCGGCGCCGGCGAGCGCTGCCGCATTGTCAGCGATGTTCGCCCTCGCCAGATCGTCGGTCGGGAATCGCGCGGATACCTGCTGCCATCGCGCAACACGTTGTCTTGGATCGGGCTCCGCAAGAGCCCAGAGGTGCCACGCTGCACGGTTTGCCGGGTCGGCTGCCATCGCACGAGACGCGAGATCGCTGACTGCTTCCGGGCCACTTCCAGCAAGCCAGTACGCGTTCGCCAGTGCCACTAATGCCTGCGCATCGTCGGGCCTTTCAGCCGCCGCGCGCTCAAGATCTTGTATGAGCTCCCTGTTAACATTCACGGACTGCGGACTATCATTCATCGAATTGCTGGACAATTGACGGGGTCAGGTGTACCATTCTTGCACGAGCGCAGCCCTAAGCGGCGCGCCCCCGAACAGAATGAGGTCGCGGCACGCCGCGTGAGTACAACCCGCGCCTACCGCGACAGACTGTCGCTCTACTTGATTCCCTGCCACACCACAACTTAATGAACGAACGCCGACGTCCTTTTCGTCGCGGCCGAGGGCAACGCCCGTCCGGCCCTCGCGCCAATGAACCGTACGGCGATGCAGATCCGTACCGAGAACCCATGGAACCACCTGTGCCGGGCACCGACAATTTCGAGATTCCAGCGCCACGCAGCGATGCCAATGGCGCCGGCTCAGACGATTCACCCACCTTCAGCGGCCCGGTAGAATCGAGCTCGCCACCAGCCGAACCGGGTGACTCGACGGAAACGACCTCTCCCGCTCCGTACGCGAACCAGCCCAACCAGCAGCAGCAGTTCCCGAATCAACAGATCCAGAATCAGCGGCCACAGCAGTTCGGGGGACAGGGCGGGCGCCCGCACGACCGCGACACACGCAACAACGGCCGGCGCAACCAGCGAAATCCCCGTGGACGCGGTCGCAACAATCGTCCCCCGCAGCAACAGCAGCGCGATCAGGGACCCCGGCAGCCGATGGCTCCGATCGTTCCCGATAGCGAGACCACAGGGTGGTACGATCCGCAGCGTGAGGGCGGTTTCATTCGCCGCGCCGCGAACAGCTACCTCACTGATCCGGGCGACGCGTATGTCCAGCCCAACCTCGCCCGCCAGTACGGACTGCGCCGCGGCGATTCAGTCTTCGCGACCACCGGCCGCGATCATCGCGGACGGATAGTCGTCGCCGAGATAACGCAAGTGAATGGAGGCGATCCGGCACTCGCCCTTCGTCGTCCCGATTTCGGATCGCTCATCGCATCATATCCGGAACGCAAGCTGACGCTCGAGACAGGACGTCCCGCCAAGGCCGGTCCCGAGCTCACGCGGCGGGCGATCGATCTGATCGCTCCAATCGGCTATGGCCAGCGGGCGCTGATCGTCGCGCCCGCACGCGCTGGAAAGACGATGCTGCTCCAGGCGATCGTCGAAGGCGTCGCGATCAATCATCCGGAGGCAATTCTTCTCGTGCTGCTCGTCGATGAGCGGCCGGAAGAAGTGAGCGAGATGATCACGTGGGGTTACGGCGAAGTCGTCGCGTCGAGCTTCGACATGCCGGCCGTGCGTCACACCGATGTGACGGAGATGGTTCTCGAGCGGGCACGCCGCATGGTCGAGCTGGGCAAGGACGTCGTCATCGTCCTCGACTCGATCACCCGCATGGCGCGCGCGTACAACACCGTCGAGCGCGGCACCGGCCGCACGTTGAGCGGCGGACTCGACGCCACGGCGATGGCCAGGCCGAAGGCATTCTTCGGCTC
>DASPWV010000418.1:0-2611 GCA_035637635.1 Vicinamibacterales bacterium
CGGAATCCTGATAGCCGATTATTGGATTCTTCGTCGCCGCCAATTGTCCGTCGTCGATTTGTTCGCCCTTGACGGACGCTATCGGTATTCAAGCGGCGTCAACGGCCGCGCTATCGCGGCCCTGGTGCTCGCCGTCCTGCCCGTTGTTCCCGGCTTCCTGCGTGCCGCGATGACGCCGGGCGGGCAGGTGACGAATCCCACATTTCTTGACGCGCTGTATACGTACGCTTGGTTTGTGACGTTCGGGCTGAGTTTTGTTTTGTATCTCGTTCTGATGAGGGCTGCAGACAAGCCGCAGATGGACACAGATAGACCGCAGATAAACCGCAGATAAACCGCAGATAAACCCCAGGTAAACCCCAGGTAAACCCCAGATGGGACGCAGATAGCCGCTGATGCCGAGATATGTGGCGTTTCTTCGCGCGATCAACGTTGGCGGTCACGTTGTAAAAATGGACCGACTGCGACAAGCCTTTACGGCCATGCGGTTCTCCAATGTCGCGACGTTTATCGCGAGCGGCAATGTGATCTTCGAATCGCCGGCTGCTCCTGACGAGGCGTTGGAAACGAGAATCGAGACAGCTCTCGAAAAGGAACTCGGATACGACGTTGCCACGTTCGTCCGGTCGGGTGCGGAAGTGACGCGAATCGCCGCCTGCGAGGCCTATAAAGCTTCGGAGCTGGGCGACGCGGTGCTTTATATCGGCCTTCTCAAGGAGCCGCTCGCCGCGCGAGAGAAAAAGATCGTCGAGTCGCTGCAAAGTCCGGTGGATCAATTGCGAGTGGACAAGCGCGAGATCTACTGGCGCGCCAGTAAGAGCTTTCGTGACGCGATCTTCTCGCCCGCGCGGCTGGAGAAGGCGCTGGGGCAAGCTGCGACGTTTCGGAACGCCAACACCTTTCGAAAGCTGGCGGCCTTATTCCCCTAAACGAAGCGTGAAGAAGATTATCTGCGGCCCATCTGCGGCTATGCAGCTCTTATCCGTTGTCAGCCCGCAAATTTGTAGCCCAGCCCGTGCACCGTGAGGATGAACTGCGGCACACGGGGATTTGGCTCTAATTTCTGACGCAGCCACGCGACGTGTACGTCGACCGTCCGCGTCGACGGCGTTGCCTGATAGCCCCACACTTCGTGCAGAAGCTCGTCGCGCGAAATGGTCGCGCCGCGATGCTCGATGAAGTATCGCAGCAGGTGGAACTCCTTTGCGGACAACTCGATGGCGACGCCGTTCTTCGTCACTTCAGCTTTGCGAACATCGACGAATATCTCGGCAAACTGGTAGCGTTCGAGCGCCACGCCCGCCGAAGCGGGAGCGCGCCTCAGGAGCGCTTCGAGCCGCGCGAGCAGCTCGATCATCTCGAATGGCTTGGTGAGATAGTCGTCGGCGCCAAGCTTCAGTCCGACGACGCGATCGACGACCTGGCCGCGCGCCGTCAACATGAGAATCGGCGTCCGAACGCCCTGTTGACGAAGCGTGCGCGCGACGTCGAACCCGTCGCGGCGGGGCAGCATGACGTCGAGCAGAATCAAATCGAACGGCTCGCCCGTCGCGCGCTGAATGGCGGTGTCGCCATCGCCGGCCGTTTCCACTTGATAGCCCTCGGAAATGAGACGATCGCTGAGCGCGAGTTGAAGCCCAGGTTCGTCTTCGACGAGCAGCAGTCGGGCCGAAGACATTAAACCCGAAGCTCACTTGTGTGCGGAGCGCCAACGCCGCGGTCCCCGCCGCGCGATTTCCAGCGCGGTGGGGTGGAAGCGGCGTCAAGAAGCTCGAACAACGCCAGTTTCGGCCCAGACAATCGAATCACCTCGATGCTACGATTCTCAACACAAGTGAATTGAGGGGTTAATTGGTAGGCCGGTGGCTCAAAGCGACACCTGTAGCGGCCCGGTCTTTAGACCGGCCGTTCGATCGCAGCAGACGACCGGTGGCCCTGACGGACGCGCACAATCTCGTGCACCCCGGGCAGGTCGATTGTGAACGTACTGCCACGTCCCAATTCGCTCTGGACCTTGATCGTGCCGCCGTGTGCTTCGACGATTCGCCGCACGAGATGAAGGCCGAGTCCGCTGCCATGAATCTGTCGTGAGACGGCCTCACGCCCTCGATAGAAGGGCTCGAAGATGTGTTTGCGGTCTTCGGACGAGATGCCGAGGCCGTGATCCTCCACCGCAATTCGCGTCGTGTGCTCGCTGGTGCTCGTGGCACGAACCCGGACCCAGCGCTCTTCGCCGCCGTACTTGATCCCGTTGCTGATGAGATTTTGAATCGCGGACCGCAACGCGGCAGCATCGCCGATGACACGTTGCACGCCGTACGGATCTCTGGGCGATTTCATCAGGTCCGGCGCAATCTCCACTTCAACAGTCGCGCCTGCGTTGTCGATCTCCAGTTGGCTTGCGGCGACAGCATCCCGAACGAGTTCCGGAACAGCGATGGCTGCGCGCGACGCGGATGCCCGCCCCGATGCGATTCCGGCAAGCTGCAAGACGCGTTCAACGGTTTCGCCGAGTCGCCGCGCCTCGCCCTGTATGGTCGCCCCGTACTTCTTGACGCGGCCGGGCTCGTCGACTACGCCGTCGGCGAGGTTCCCCGCCGCCGCGCCGATC
>DASPWV010000419.1:0-4119 GCA_035637635.1 Vicinamibacterales bacterium
GTTGAACTTGGTGCCGCGGTTGGACGAGGCGTTGCTGTCCTTTTCGTAGAAGCTGGCAACGCCTGGCTGCAGCAGCGCGAGGTCGATGTAGTTGCGGCCGTTGAGCGGCAGCTGCTCGATGGTCTTTTCCGTGACCACCGCTGACAGTGCGGCGCTTTGCGTGTCGACAAGCGTTGCGGCGCCCACCACGTTGATGGTTTCCGCCGCCGCGCTCACCTTCATCGCGACGTTTAGCGCGGCCTGCTGCGCCACCGCGAGTCGAATGTCACGCTCCACCACGTTAGCGAAGCCCTGCAGCGTCGCGCGCGCTTCGTATCGTCCTGGCGGCAAACCGGGAATCGTGAAGGAGCCGTTGCCGTCTGTGATCGCGGTGCGGGAAAGACCGGTATCGAGGTTTTTCACCTCGATGCTGACGCCAGGCAGCACACCTCCAGTCTCGTCCTTGACCGTGCCGCTGACGGTCGCGGCTGTAATCTGCGCGTAAGCGGATATGGTCACGGCCAACGCGAACGCGGCCGCGAGTGATGCGCGAAGAACAAAAGTCATAACGAGCTCCACCTGAGACTCAAAAGACTACAATCAACCGCCTCAGAATGGATCAAAGAGATGAACCGTAACGTTTTCCTTCTGGCCGCGGCCGCGCTGACGATGGGTGCGCCTCTTTTCGCGCAGAGCCATCCGGAGTACATCCAGTTCTCTCCCGGTGCAGTGAAGGGCGTGTTGTACAAACCGGACACCGGTCCCGCGCCGCATATTGCGATCCTGATCATTCACCGCACCGCCAACGTCCTGGCGAGCCCGGCGACGCGCGAGCTGGCGCGGTGGGGGTTCATGGTACTGGCCGTGAATCCTCGGTCCGACAACAACGAGGCCGCAGTCGATTTCGAAGCCAACGCGCTCGACATCAAGTCGGGCGTCGAGTTGCTTCGCAAGCAGCCAGGCATCACGAAAATTCTGTTGTGGGGGCATAGCGGCGGCGGTCCCGCCACCAGCTTCTACCAGGCGGTTGCGGAGAAGGGACCGTCCTATTGCCGCGGCGCGAACAAGCTCTCGGAATGCGACGACACGCTGATTGGTTTGCCGAAGGCGGACGGCCTGATTCTCGTTGACGCGCATCCGGGGATCTCGATCAATGGATTGCGCAGCCTGAATCCCGCGGTTGTCGACGAGCACGATCCGAAGAAGCTCGATCCGGCGCTGGATCCGTTTAATCCGGCCAATGGCTATCACGACGGCGCTTCGCGCTATTCCGACGAGTTCAAGCGCCGGTACTTCAAGGCGCAAGCCGATCGGATGAACCGTCTCATCGATCGGGCGCTCGCGGAAATCAAAAGCATGAAGTCCGGTTCTGCCCCGTATCCGGACGATGATGCGATGGTGGTTGCGCGCTTCGAGGGCGCGCGGCTCATGGAACTGGACCCCACCATTCATCACAACACCGTGAAGCCGCAGAAGTTCCTGAAGAACGACGGCACGATCGTGACTCAGATCGTGGAAAGCGTTCGACAGCCGGCCCGCGGCTACGATCGGCGCAACGCCAGCTTCGAGGGCGGTGCACGGATGATGACGCTGCGATCGTTCCTGAGCGCGAACGCGATCCGTGCAAAGGACTCGCTCGACGAGATCGACTGGTGTTCGAGCAACAACTCCACGGATTGCGCGCTGCCGAACATCACGGTACCGACGCTGATCACGGCAATGGGGGCGCACTACTTCATCCGCGACAGCGAGATTCACTACGAGAAGTCCGCAAGCCGCGACAAGGACTTCATCGTCATCGAAGGGGCGACGCACGGTCTTGCTCCGTGTACGGCGTGTGGGACGACGCCGGGGCAGTATGCGAATAGTCAAAAGAATTTCTTCGACTATGTGACCAGGTGGATCACGGCGCGATTTTAGCGAGCAACGGTGAATCCGTCGCCAGAGTCGCGGTCGTCAGCTGGCGGTCACCTCGATCGTCGGCGAGCAGTCGGCCACGTGCACTGAGTCGGCCATCGCGACAAGCACCTCACGCGCTCCTTCGAACGCTTCCCTGCCGTGCGCGGTACGGACGTTGTCCACGAGCATCAAGTCGCCGGTCTGCCATGCTTCGCGCGCGGTGTGTGCCTCGTAGGCCGAGTTGATCACCTGCACGATGTCGGCGCCAATCGGATCGCCGTTGCCGAATCGAGTATTGAACGGCAGCCCGTCCTCGCCGTACATGTCCACGAGGTACTCGCGCACCTCGGGGTCAATCGTCCACTCGTTGAGGAACGCGACTTGGTTGAACCAGCAGCGTTGACCGGTGATTGGGTGACGAACGATCCCACTTCGGCGCTGCCAGGTGCGTAATGCACCGTCGGGTCGCCACTCGAACTCGATCGCATTCGCACGGCAGTAACTCTCGACCGCGCGGCGGTCCTCAGTGCCGAACGCTTCGGCGACCGACGCGCCGACTTCGTCGTTGTAGTTGCGAACCAGCAGCCAGCCCACCTTCTCAACGCGTTCAGTGAGATCCGCGGGCAGAGCGCGCAGCACGGTCGGCGAGTCCGCAACCGGGGTCGCGCCCCCATTCGTCGGCGCGACGAGACACGCGAACAGCATCAGACCCGGGAATTCGAGCCGATAGCTGAGCTCGTGATGCATGCACATCGGCTGATTGGGCGGCCACTTCGACGAGGAGTACACCCCCTCGGAGTACATCCGTCGCGGGGCGAACGCCTCCTTCTCGTCCATCAAGCCTCCGAGCCGCCGAAACACGGCTTCGATCGCTGCGGCATCGCGGAGCTCAAGCCCGCGAACGAGCAGCGACCCGTGCTCGACGACAGCGGCGCGCAAGGCGTCGCGATGCTCGGATGCCCAACGTGGCGCGTCGGCCATTGTGTCGAGGCACAACATCGGCGGCTTTCCACTGCGGAGTTCTACGTTGAGCAAGGAAGTCGAGGTTGAGGACGCCATCTCATGTTCCTTTCATTTGCTCGGCCCCGCAGCGTCGAGTGGCGGTTGCGACTGACGCCGCTTGAAGCCGCACGCCCTTCTGGTCGATTAGCGTGGCCAGATCGGCGAGAATCGGGTGAGCGACCAGCTCTTTGAAGGACACCGCACGGTCGACGGCGATGGCGAGTTCAAGTCCCGACAGCGACGTGCCACCTAAGTCGAAAAAGTGACCCCGGCGTCCGATCCGATCCTTCGGGATTCCAAGCACGTGTGCCCATGCGGCCGCCAACCAGTGCTCTGTCTCCGTACTCGGCGCGTCGCGCTCCTCTTCGACGACTTCGAGTTCTGCCGCCAGTGCGGTCAATGCCTTCCTATCGATCTTGCCGTTGTTTGTCAACGGCAGCGTTTGTCGCCAATGGAAAATCGACGGAATCATGTACTCGGGCAGCGACTCACGCAACTGATCGCGCAGCTCGTTGACATCACGGGAACGCTCGCCGGTGTAGAACGCGACCAGCTGCCTGCTGCGGTCCACGCGTTCGCTGACGACGACTGCGCCGTCACGAACGCCAGGCAAGCGCAAGAGCGCGTTCTCGATCTCGCCGATTTCGATCCTGAAACCGCTGATCTTGACTTGGCTGTCGCGGCGGCCGAGGAACTCCAACTTTCCATCGCGTAACCAACGGCCGTAGTCGCCGCTCCGGTACAGCCGCTGATTCTCCCCGTACGGATCGGCGGTGAACGCCGTTCGCGTGCGCTCCGGATCGTTGATGTACCCCCGTCCGACACACACACCGGAGAAGACGATTTCACCTGGTGCGCCGAGCGGCACCAGTGAGAGGTGCTCGTCGACAACGTAGACATGAACGTTGTGGATAGGACGACCGAGTGGCACGCGTTCACGGTCGGGAACGCGATCCATGATCTCGTGGTTGGTGTCGTCAGAGGTCTCGGTCAATCCATACGCGTTCACGAGCTTGATTCCGGGCTGTACGACGAACCAGCGCTCCGCGAGCTCCTTCTTGAGCGCCTCGCCGGTGACCGACACGCAGCGCAAGTGGCGCAACTCGCGCGGCTCCTGCGCCAGATACGTCAAGATCACTTCAAGGTACGACGGCACGACCTGGAGAATCGCAACACTGCCGTCGGTCAGTTTGGCGACGAAACGTCTTGCGTCGAGAATTGCCTCCTGCTCGATGATCA
>DASPWV010000420.1:0-6115 GCA_035637635.1 Vicinamibacterales bacterium
ATCGGCAATTACGACTACTTGTTCGACTGGATCTTCAACGATGCCGGTGAGATCGAGGTGCGAGTCGGAGCGACGGGAATCGATGCGCTGAAAGGTGTGCCGTCGCGGCGAATGGGCGATGCCACCGCGGCGGCCGACACACGATACGGCACGTTGGTCGCGCCCAACCTCGTTGCGGTCAATCACGACCACTACTTCAATTTCCGGCTGGACCTCGACATCGATGGGCCGAGCAACAGTTTCAATCGCGATGTGTACAAGCCGATCACGCTCCCGGCCGATTCACCCAGACGAAGCATCTACATCGTGCAGCCGGAGATTGCTTCAACCGAGAAGGCCGCACAGGTAGATGGCCACGCCGGGCCGGCAAAGCTCCGAGTGGTGAACGAAGGCCGCACGAATCAGGTAGGAAACCCGGTCTCATACGAGGTCATGGTGGCGAACCACGCGCAGTTGCTGTTGGATCCGCAGGACTGGCCGGCCAAACGCGCCCGATTCCTCCAGCACGACGTGTGGGTGACGCCGTACTCCCCTGTCGAGCGGTATGCCAGCGGTGAATACGCTTTTCAGAGCCGCGGAACCGACGGCCTCGCTGTCTGGGCCGAGCGAGACCGCCCGATTCGCAATCAGGACATCGTCCTCTGGGTGAACATCGGCATGCATCACTTGACGCGTGCGGAAGATCTTCCGGTGATGCCGACGATTTGGCACTCGTTCAAGCTGCGGCCGCACAACTTCTTCGACCGCAATCCGGCGATTGATTTGCCGAAGAGCTCGGATCGATAGAAGGACGCGATTATCCGAGCCGGCGTTATGCCAATCGTTCGTACGGAATCTCGCGGAACATCGGCAGCCGCGCGGCTGCGATAATCGCCTCGAGGCCGGCACGTTCGTGAAACTCCAGTCCGTCACGATCGACCACGATCGTGTTGGGATACCGCGGCGCGAGCCGGCGGAACTCGTCGTCGATCAGGCGAAAGCGACGCACCATGTTCTCGATGCCTTCGTGCGATCGATGACGGCGCCTGATGTGCTTCTCGATGGTGTCGCTGCTCGAGGTGAGGACGATGACGCGGTCTGGACTCCATGCGTCTCCGACTGAAAGCACCTCGCGAAGCGCGGCATGCTGCTCGGCAGGATACTCGGCCATGTGCGCTTCGAGCGTAATGCGGGCGCCTTCGAAAAAAATGACCTTGTCCGGCCGATCGTGGTCGGCTGCGTCGCGGTAATTGGCGTCGTAGAGCGCGGCAAAGTACGCGGTGACGCCGACGGCGTTCCGGCCCGCTTCGATGTCTTCGAGGACGCGGGGATCCCAGACCCCCTTCTCGCCTTCGCCGTACGATCCGTGGTGATAGAGATCGCCGAGCTGCCGGACGAGCGTGCTCTTCCCCACTCCAGGTCCACCGACAATCGCCACGCGCATGCGTCGATCACTCCCATTGATGTGAGGCGGCGCCGTGACGGCTCACGGCCTCACCTAGCGGCCACGGTTGACTCGTCGGCATTCTCCAATCTAGTCTGCCGGACATGTACGTAATTCGTGGCGCCGCAGCCGGGCTGCTTGTCGTCGCAGCCGCGCTCGCACAAATCGCTCAGACGACCAGCGACCCGTTTCCGACGCCGATTCCGGCCACAGACGGCGTGATTCGTGTCAGCTTCACCGAATTCGCGTCGATCCCCGACATCGATGGTCAGGCCGCGCGGATGATGCTGCTCGTCGACGAGCCGGGGACGCGGCGGATGTTCGTCAACGACATGCGCGGGCCGTTGTACAGCGTCAGTTACGACGGGAAAACCGTCAAGCCGTACCTCGATATCAACGCTGCGGCCTGGAACGTCGGCGTGCAGTCGCAAGGCGCGGAACGCGGCTTTCAGAGCTTCGCGTTTCACCCGCAGTTCAACCGACGCGGTGCGCGCGGGTTCGGAAAGTTCTACACCGTCACCGACACCACCAACACGACGGCGACACCGGATTTCGTGCCGGGCGGCGGCAACAAGACGCATCACACGGTGCTGCTCGAATGGACGGCCAAAAACCCCGCGGCCGATACCTATGATGGCGCCGCGCCGCGCGAGCTCCTGCGAATCGAGCAGCCGTTTCCGAATCACAACGGCGGGCACTTGACGTTCAATCCGCTCGCGGCGGAGCGCGATGCCGATTTCGGGCTGCTCTACATGGGATTTGCCGACGGCGGCAGCGGCGGCGATCCGATGAAGCTCGCGCAGAATCTCAGCTCGCCCTTCGGGAAGATCCTGCGCCTCGATCCGTTCGGCACGAACAGCGCCAACGGCAAGTACGGCGTTCCCACGAGCAATCCGTTCGTGAAGCACGGCAACGACAAGACGCTCGGCGAGATCTACGCATACGGTGTGCGCAACCCGCAGCGTTTCTTCTGGGACTCGAAAACGCGCCAGATGTTCATGGCCGATATTGGCCAGGGGACCGTTGAAGAGATCAGTCCGGTGACGGCTGGGGCCAATCTCGGTTGGAACGTGTGGGAAGGCAGCTTCAAGTTCGTCAACGGCCGCGAGGTGAGTCTCGATAATCCGCGGGGCGACGCCAAGGTCACGTATCCCGTCGTCGAATACGGACAGGCGGATCCGTTGCTTCAATCAAGCTCCGCCGCTACGGGCGGATGGGTCTATCGTCAGAATCGCATCCCGCAGTTCAAGGACCTTCTGATCTTCGGCGACAATCCAAGCGGCGAGGTGTTCTACGTGCACGCCGACAAGCTTCCAAACGGCGGGCAGGATGCGATTCGACGGATTCTGTTCAACGACAACGGCACGGCGAAGACGTTGCTGCAATTGATTCAGGCGAAGAATGCGGCCCAAGGCAAGCCGCCGGCGACACGCGCGGATCTTCGCTTTGCGACAGGGCCCGACGGTCAGCTGTTACTGCTGAACAAGCGTGATGGAACGATTCGAATGCTCGTTGGTGATGGCCGTCCCTCATTGCGGTGATGCGGCTCCAAACGCGTACAGCGCCTGCGTCGTGCGGACGTAGAGACGTCCGTCGGCAAACGCGGGCGTCGCGTACGTGTCCTCGCCGAGATCGTTCACCATCTTGACCGTGAGATCTCGATCCGGCGCGACGACGACGACTGCGCCGGCCTCGGTCGTGAAGAACACGTTGCCGTCTGCCGCAATGGGTGACGCGAAAACGGGACCCGGCGCACCGGTAAGACGTCCCTGCTTGATGAGCGCGCCCGTGTTCGGGTCGAGCATCGTGACAATGCCGTTGTCGTTCACCATGTAGAGGATGCCGCCATAAAGAAGCGGCGAAGGCAACTGCGGAACGCTCCGTTGATATTTCCAGCGAACCGCAGTGTCGCTCATGTCGCCAGAGCCGCCGAGCCGGATGGCGAGCATGCCGTTCTCGGAATCGATCGCCGCGCGGTAGTACGCCCACTCGTCCTGGCTCAGTGAGCCGCTCACGTCGAGGTCCGCAACCTCGAACCAGAATGCCGGCGTCAATTTCGGGAACTCGGCTTTCGAGAGCAACCCATTGCCATCCGCATCCGCGGTTTTCCACACTTCGTCGGCCGGGGGCACTCGGATCTTGTTGCCCGGGTCGTTGATTGGCGCGCCGTAGCCGTTGACGTAAATCGTGTCGCCGCCAATGACCGGCGTCGATTTCATCTCGAACGACAATCCGCCCACCCACCACAGCTTTCGACCGGTGGAGGCGTCGTAGGACGTGAGCAGGAACGATCCGGCAATCACGATTTGATCCCTGCCGTCCGCTCCGCGCCAGACGATCGGCGTCGAGTGCCCGCTCTTGGCTTCGGGCCGCTCGACCTTCCATTGCACGACACCCGTGCGTTTGTTGACGCCCATCACGTACGACCCGATGCTCTGATCGCATGCGAGGACGACGAGATCGCCGACGATGACCGGCGAGGCACCCATGCCGTAGATGTTGGTGAACGGCCCGAGCGGCATCTTCCAGCGCTCGTTGCCCGACGCGCCATACGCAATGAGCCCGTAATCGGGAAAGAACACGTAGATGGCGTTGTCTTCGACTGCAGGGCTTGGTGACGCGGGGTTATTGCGTTTGTCGATCACCTTCGTCTTGACTTGCGGCGCGCCGCGCTCCCAGATGATCCGGCCCTGCACCCGATCGATCGCGAGCGTCACGAGCGCGTCGCCGCGAAACGCCGTCAAGTAAACGCGGTCGCCATGCAAGATCGGGGAGGAATGGCCCGGCGGCAGCGGCAGCCGCCAGACAAGGTTCTTCTGAGGGCCAAAGTCTGTTGGAACGCCGGTCGCCGAGGAAATGCCGGAGCCGTTCGGTCCTCGAAAACGCGACCAATCGGGATTCCCGGCGGCTCCCAGAGCCGTCGCGAGCAAAACGACCGCCGCTACAAGCGGCACGCCAACGCGCGCTGAGCACATCCGCGCAGTATAGCGCCCGGGCTCGCCCCGACCCGCCACACGGATCTTGTGAACCATCGACCCCATTCATCCGTAATGAGTGTCTAACGCCTTTGTTTCGGCGGGACTGAAGTCCCGCGCTACGGGCCCACTCCGAACGTACGTAGCGCGGGACTTTAGTCCCGCGATCCGCCTTCGAGGACACCGCGATGGGATTGTGGCAGGACGTTCATTTCGCCATTCGCCTGCTCGTCAAGAACAAATGGTTCACGCTGGTTGCGACCGTTGCGCTGGCGCTCGGCATCGGCGTCAACGCGACGGTCTTCACGTTTGTCAACGCGGTCTTGATCCGCGGCCTGCCGTTCAACGATCCCGATCAGATCATGGCGCTCAGCTCGTACGATCCTGTGCGCGACCGCAACATGGGGACTTCCTATCTCGACTTCAAGGATTGGAGCGCGGCCACGAAATCGTTCACGACGCTTGCCGCCTATACCGGGAACACGGTGAACGTCAGCGATGAAGGACACGCAGCCGAACGGTTCTCCGGGACCTTGCTGTCCGCGAATTCTTTCAAATTGATCGGTCAGTCTCCGATCATCGGCCGCGATTTTCTGCCCGAAGACGATCGTCCCGGCGCCACGGCCGTCGTCCTGCTCGGCAGCGGCATGTGGAAGACCCGCTACGGCAGCGATCCCGCCATCATCGGTCGAACCATCAAGATCAACGAGATGCCGTCGGTCGTCATCGGCGTGATGCCGGACGGGTTCAAGTTCCCGCAGAACGCCGACCTGTGGCAGCCGCTCGCTCTCATGCCCGGTCTCGAGAAACAGCCTCGCAACTCGCGCGGACTCGAGGTCTTTGGCCGCCTCGCGGCCAATGTCTCGCCCGCGCAGGCGAAAGCGGAAATGTTGGCTATCGGAAGTCGGCTCGCACAGGAGTATCAGGACACCAACAAGAACATCCAGCCAAAGGTGCAGACCTTCAACGAGCGCGCCAACGGCGGACCCATCAAGGCGATATTTCTCTCGTTGATGGGCGCCGTCGCTTTCGTTCTGTTGATCGCGTGCGCCAACGTCGCAAACCTGCTCCTCGCCAGATCCGCGAACCGATCGCGTGAGATCTCGGTGCGCGTGTCGCTCGGCGCCACTCGTTGGCGGATCGTTCGGCAACTGCTGATTGAGAGCCTCCTGCTTGCGATCATCAGCGGGGTGCTCGGGCTTGCCCTGTCGACGATCGGCATCCGTCTGTTCGACGCCGCGACGCAGGACGTCGGCAAGCCGTATTGGATTCAATTCACAATGGACGGCCGGGTCTTCGCATACCTGGCGGCGATCTGTCTCGGCACCGGCGTGCTCTTCGGCCTCGCGCCGGCGCTGCACGTGTCGAAGACCGATGTCAACGAGATCCTGAAAGAGGGCGGACGCTCGGGATCGGCGGGGATGCGTGTGCGCCGATGGAGCGGCGTGCTGATCATCACAGAGCTTGCGCTGACGCTCGCGCTGCTTGCCGGCGCCGGCTTCATGATGCGCAACTTTTTGACGCTCTACCGGCTGGATCTCGGCATCGACACGTCCCGGCTGCTGACGATGTCGCTGGCGCTGCCGGAGCGAAAGTATCCCGCCATCGAGCAGCGCCTTGCGTTCTATCAGCGGCTGCAGGAGCGGTTGAGCGCAAGCGGCAAATTCCGTGCGGTCACCGTGACCAGCAATGCGCCGCTGCAAGGGGGCTTCTCCCG
>DASPWV010000421.1:0-2779 GCA_035637635.1 Vicinamibacterales bacterium
TTACGGCGGCGTACTGGCGGACAATCCAGCGATCGAGACCGCTCTGTTGACGCGCGCTATCGAGGAAACACGCGCCGCCCGCGGCGCCTTTCTCGAGCTTCGGCACACGCGGCAACACTTCTCGACACTCGCGTCGAAGCGTCACAAGGTGACGATGGAGCTTCGCCTGCAGGCGACCGTCGAGGACCAGTGGGGGGCTCTCGATCCGAGGGTGCGCAATCACGTGCGCAAGGCCGAAAAGAGCGGGCTTGACACCATCTCCGGCGGCCTGGAGCTGCTGCCGGCGTTCTACGAAGTGTTTGCGCACAACATGCGCGATCTCGGCACGCCGGTGTACAACGTTCGATTGTTTCGTGAAGTGTTGGCGACCTTTCCCGACGAGTCGCGCCTCTTCGTCGTGCGCGCCAACGGAAGGCCGCTGGCCGCATCTTTGGTGCACTGGCACGGCAACACGATTGAAGTGCCGTGGGCCTCGGCGTTGCGCGAATTCAACCCGCTCTGCGCCAACGTGCTGCTGTATTGGGAAATGGTGCGCTTTGCGACCGGTCGCGGGCTGACGATCTTCGACCTGGGCCGCTGCACACCTGACGAAGGTACGTACCAGTTCAAGAAGCAGTGGCGCGCCCAGCCACGGGAAGTCGTGTGGGAATACTGGACCGCTGACGGACAGTCCGTCCCTCAGCTGAGTCCCAAGAACCCGAAATTCGATCTGGCAATTCGACTCTGGCAGCGGCTGCCAGTCAGCGTAGCTACCGCGCTCGGACCATTCATTGTGCGGAACATCCCGTAGATGCGCCGTCGCCGTGTGCGGATAACCACTATCGCTGGGTGAAGGAATATGGGTATGGTCATCGGACGCGCGCAGCTTTCCTCGCGGCGAGGCGTACGGCTCTTCGTGCGGGCCGGCGTCTTGAGCGTAGGTTTGTGCATCTTCTCAACGCCGCTGGCAGCGCAGACGGGATCGGGAACGCAAACGCCGTCGACGCCTACGCCGGCCCCCTTCAACATCGCACCGCCCTCGCGAGTCGAGCGGCCGTACCGGGGCGTGCTGGGTGCGCCAAATCCCAACGTTGTACCGGTATTGACGCTGGAGGGCATGATCGGTGGCGGACTACTCAGCGGAAATCCCGTCGTCGAGCAAACAACCGGCGTCCCGGGCGGCAACTTCGGGCAGGGTGAAGGCGGAACGGGAGCTGGCACCGGTTCAGCAACGTTCGAGTTCGCCTTCAATCGACGGCGCTGGGGGTTCAACGCGACGAACGTCTCGATCGCGGACTACTACCCGCGGTCGACGACCAGCAGCTTTCTGGCGCGTGACATTGAATCGGGTGCGTTCCATTTCATCCCGTTTCGGCCGACGACAGTGACAATCGCGCAGACGTTCAAGAACCTGCCCGAGTTCGCATGGACCGATCTGCACGGCGGCGACTTCACCGACGTCGTTCCGCTGATCCAGGATCTCGGCCTCACCGTGGACCGGTACACGCGCTATGGTGCGGAGCTTGATGTCGCCCACAAACTCTCCAGGCGTTCGACCCTGACCGGAAGCATCGGGTACGCGCACGGCATGATCAGCTCGCGCGCATGGACGATCATCACCGCGTCAGGCGACTTCAGCCACGCCCTCGGGAAAGGCCTTTCAGCCCGTGCCGGTTATTCATACGGTGGACAGCGCGATCAAAGCGCCAATGGGGCCCGCGGAGCGCGGGAAAGCCATCCAAGAATCGACGCGGGCATCGACTACAGCCGCGCGCTCTCGTTCGCGCGCCGAACACGGCTGTCCTTCGCGACGGGAACGGCGGGAACTCAGGACCGCAGCGAACACAGGACCATCTACCATTTCGTCGGCAGTGCCCGACTCGAGCGGGAATTCGGCCGCACCTGGAACGCCGCACTCATCTTCGCGCGCGACGCGCGCTACATCGAGCAGGTTGACGAGCCGCTCTTCAGGGACTCGTTAGGTGTGATCGTCAGCGGATCGCTCAATCGACGCACCGAAGTCAAGTCGTCGTTTGGCGCAACGAGCGGACGCGTTGGGGCGTCCGGCGGCACCAGTTTCGACACCTATTTCGCGAGCACGCAACTGTCGATTGCCCTCTCGAGAACTCTCGGATTCGGCGCGGATTACGCGTATTCCTGGTTCGCCTCTCCGTACTCGCCGGATCAGATCGCGGCGTTCGGCAAGCTTTCACAGCATGGCCTGCGCGCGTACATCAAACTCTGGGCCCCGCTGGTGACTCGACCGCGGCAGCCTTGATTCGCGACCTCTTATTCCTCGCGCACCGCATTCCATACCCCCCGAACAAGGGCGATAAGATCCGGGCGTGGCATTTCCTCCGGCATCTCGCGCAGAAACGTCGCGTTCATCTCGGCTGCTTCATCGACGATGAACACGATTGGGCGCATGTAGGGTTTCTGAAAGAGCTCGGCGGGGAGACCTGCTTCGCGCGGCTGCGACGCGCGTCCGCGCTCGCCCGGAGTGTTCCCGCGCTCCTCACGCGACAGCCTCTGACGCTCGCGTATTACCACGATGCGAAATTGGCGGAGTGGGTCCGCCGTCTGCGACGCGATCGACCGATGACGGTGTTCGTCTGTTCGTCGGCCATGGCACAGTACGTGATGGACGGTCCACCATCGCCGCGTCTGATCGACTTTGTCGATGTGGACTCGGAGAAGTGGCGCGATTACGCCCGGCGTACGCGCTGGCCAATCGCGGAAGTGTACCGCCGCGAAGGTCACACGCTGCTCGACGTCGAACGCAGCATCGCACGGCAGTTCG
>DASPWV010000422.1:0-4201 GCA_035637635.1 Vicinamibacterales bacterium
TCGCCGTTGAACAGCTTCTCGTTGAACGACATGTTCAGGATGAACTGGTCGTAGAACACGCCGAAGCCGCCGCGAACAACGGTGTTGCCGGCGCCGGTCACGTCGTAGGTCACACCGACTCGAGGACCGACGTTGTTGACATCGGTCTTCTTCGGCTGAACCAGATCGCTGCGCTCGGTCTTGAAGTTGTTGTTTGCGGCGCCGAGCTCCACTTCATATCGCAGCCCGAGATTCATCGTCATTCTCTTGGTCGGCTGCCAGTCGTCCTGCAGGTACACGTTGAACGTGCGGGTATGGTCCGAGGTGTCGAACCGCCCGAGTCCCTGCTGGTAGCGTGTCGGCGCCGGATACGTGCTGGGATCCCGGAAGTCGCGAGGATTCTGCGTGAACGTGAACGCGCCGCGCGTGGTGTTGGCGAAGAAGACCGTGTAGTCGACACGCGCGAGATCGACGCCCGCCTTGAAGCTGTGCGTGCCCTTCCAGTCGGGAACGAAATACGAGAAGTCATCGCGAAACTGCAGCCGTTCCTCGGTGCGGTTCTGCGGGTAATTGGTTCGCGTCCCGAGCATCGCGCTGGGAAAGAGCAGGGCGGGCTTGTTCACGTTCGCGCTCGCTTGCGTGTCATGGTTGCGGTAGAGGAAACGAAAGTCGTTCACCGCTCGATTCGAGATGATCCATGTCTCGCCGAGCGTCGCCGCGTGCGTCTTTCGAATGCGGTGCGTGCCGTATTCGACCGTGGCGCTGCCGCCGATGTTCTGGTTGGCCACTTCGCTGTATGTCGCCGCATAGCTCGCGAACAGGCGATGATCTTCCGCGAGCTGGTGATCGATTTTCGTGAACGCGAGCAGCACATCGTTCGTCGCGTCGACGGGAGTGTCGAGGTACGAAAAGCCGGTGTTCGGCACGGCGGTTTCCGCGTCGGCTTGACGTTCGACGTTCACGAAATAATGCGTGCGGCTCTTGAGGATTGGCCCGCCGATCATCCCGCCGTACTGCTTGCGTGAGAACGGCTCCTTCCTGCCGGTGAACCAGTTGGACGCCTTGAGCACATCATCGCGAAAAAACCCGAACGTTCCGCCACGGAGATCATTCGTTCCGGAGCGGGTGACGATGTTGACCACACCCGCGCTCGTGCGGCCGAATTCGGCCGAGAAGCGATTGGTGACCACCTGGAACTCGCGAATGCTCTCCATGCTGAAGGAGGTTTCGCCGCCCCCGACGGTGTCGTCATTGTTGTCGGCGCCATCCACCTGCACGTAGGTGCTCCGCCCGGAGCTGCCGCCGAAGCTCACGTCCGTCGACGTTCGTTCGAGAGGCACCTTGACGCCTGGCGCCAGAAGAGCGAGCTCCATGAAGTTCCGTCCGTTGAGCGGCAGCTCGCTGATCTGCTTCGGCGTCACCGTCAGACCGATTTCGGACTTCGTCGTGGAGACCAGCGGCACTTCGCCCGTCACGACGACATCCTCTTTGAGCGCGGCGACGCTCATGGACAAATCGAGCCGAACCGCCTGATTCACCGACAGCACGAGTCCGACGCGCTTCACGGTCGCGAACCCGGCGAGTTCCGCAGTGATCGTGTACCTGCCAGGTTCCAGGCTGGTGAGCTGGTAGGCTCCGGTCTCCGCGCTCGTGACCGTACGCTGAAGGCCGGTCTCTTCGTTCGTCGCCGTGATCACGACGCCCGGCACGACGCCGCCAGACTCGTCGGAAATATGTCCCGAGATTTGAGCAGTGAAGGTTTGTGCGCGCGCTGCCGGTAAGCCGCCGCCAATCACACACGCCACGAGCGTGATGAACTGGACCAACCTTCGGTTCATGAAGTCTCCTTTGGCTGAGCGTCTTGCCCGAGCGGTGTGCTCGCGCGACCGTCCGGCCGCATCGACGGGGATTCTAGCGTGATTGCGCTGTTCTGTGATGGGTTCTCAGCGACGGGCGGCGTTCAACTGACGGAGATAGTCGGCTTCATCGAAATGGCCGTTGGACCGCGCGATGAGACCGTCCGCGCCCAAGGTCCACTCCTCATAGCCACTGATACGCACGGCGTTGCCGGTGCCGCCAGGGCCCGTATTTGTCCCGGTCAACGTCCAGCGATACAGAGCCCGGTCTCGATCGAGGCTGATGCCGTCCATGGCGACAACCATATCCGGAAAAGCGGTCATGAACTCCTGTGCGGCGGCCGTGATTGCCGTGCGGCCGACGGAGGGGACGCCGTCGTTGATCTTCAGCGAGGCGCCCTCGGCAAAGAAGCTGGCGACACTGGCCGCATTCTGGCTGCACCAGGCAGCGGTGTATCTCGTCGCGAACTCTCTCAACTGCGCGGCGTTCATTAGTGTCCTCGTAGACGCTCCATGTTCACGAGCAGCACACGTCCCGCGTGGGTGACCTGAAGTGGCCGTTTTGCAAATCCAGGTTGTCGACGCGCGTGCGCCACGGCGACAATCTGTATCACATGTCAGCCGTTGGAGTTGTGTGAGAGGCGCGCGAGTTGTTGGAGTCGTGTCTAAGAAAGTCGGAGAGATGGTCCTTTCGTGCCCTCAGGCGGCGTTTTATCCCCCAGTGGCACGACCTGCACCGCGGCATCGCGCACTTCTTCCAGAAACCTGTTCAAGGTCGATCCCTTCAGCAGGATTTCCCAGCGTGACCGCGCCGTCTGGCCCAGGATGACGTGCGTGATTCCTTCACGTTTGGCAAACGCGATCAGGCCGTCGGCTGGCCGATCAGCCTTCACCCGCACCAGGGTCGCCCCGAGTTCCTCCGCAAGCGCGATGTTCCTTTCGAGAGCTTCGCGATCCTGTGCCCTGATGTGGCCGGGCGCCTCACGTGGCGTCTCGACGTAGACCGCGTACCAGCGGGCGCCGAGGCGGCGAGCGATCTGGGCTCCGGCCCGAATCACTCTGGGCGCATCGATGGCCGGACTCACGCAAACCATGACGCGTTCTGGAATCAGCCTTGGCTCCAGGGTCGCGAGCACCTCTTCGCCGCTCGAACGCACTTGCTCGGGCACGATCGCATCGTAGCGCGCTGCTGGAGCACGCTGTGCCGTCTTTACGAACTCTTTATAGGTTTTTGCGCGTTCTCTTAGAGAAAGGCCACTTACCGTCAAGTGAGCGAATGAAGCGGCCGGCCGAGCCCTCGTTGGAATACGTTCTGTCTGGGCGTCGCCTCGCTGGGACGCGAGCAGAAGTGGTGGCCGAACTCGACGAGCTCATTGAGGCACTCATAGCCGTTCGGCAGATCATCAGCGATGAGCAGCGCCAGCTACCCGACCTCGACTATCGAAGCCGTATCCGTCTCGTACGGACGGTATGTGGTGTGGCGCTGGCGCTGATCGTCGCGACGGCAGCCGAGGGTCAGGCAGCGAGCGCCGGCGTACAACTGAGCCATCTGCAAACCAATGGCGCACACGATCCTGCCTCGCGCCAACTGCCGTCGTCATCCGAGCGCCGCTGGACGTACGGCGGATTTGTAGATGTGGCGTACCCGTTCGACTTCAACCAGCCGCCGAACAAGGTGTTTCGCAGTCGTGGGACGGCCTGGCACACCAACGATTTTTATCTGAACATGTCCGGCGCCTACGTGAAAAAGAGCGCGTCCGAGCCGGACGACTGGGGCGCAGAACTCCTCGTCCACACAGGTAAGGACGATGAGGTGTTCGGGTTCTCCGCAACGGCACCGAATATTGCCGGCGACGAGTGGCTCCGTCACGTAGGGTTGGCGAACATCATCTACGTCGCGCCGGCGGGGAAGGGGTTGACACTTCAAGGCGGCATTTTCCCAAGCTTGATCGGCTACGACTCGTTGTACGCCAAGGACAATTTCAACTACACGAGGCCGTGGGGAGCGGACTTTACGCCGTACCTGATGCTCGGTGTGAACGCCAGTTACGCCTTCACCGAGAAGTTCACTACGACGGCCTACGTGGTCAACGGCTATTGGCATCTTGCGCACGCCAACGGTGTCCCGAGTTCCGGCGTCCAGCTCGCGTACCGGCTCACGCCCGAGATCACGCTCAAGGAAACCGTCTTGGCAGGGCCGCATCAGTTGAATACCGCGTTGGAGTTCTGGCGATTTCTTTCAGACACGATCGTCGAGCGCCGTGCCGATCGTGTGGTGATGGCTGCGGAGTACCAGGTTTCCAGCGAGCAAGTTGATGAGGCCGAGCCATTTCGTGCGTGGTGGATGGCCGCGCAGCTCCCGATTC
>DASPWV010000423.1:0-8122 GCA_035637635.1 Vicinamibacterales bacterium
TGCTCGAGTCGGAGCTCTTCGGCCACATCAAGGGTTCGTTCACGGGCGCCGTCAGCGACGCGAAAGGCGTTTTTCAAACCGCCCACACCGGGACGGTGTTTCTCGACGAGGTCGGTGAGATGTCGCCCGCCCTGCAGGTCAAGCTCCTGCGGGTGCTACAGGAAGGTGAAGTCCGGCCAGTTGGAACGAGCCGTTCGGTGAAGGTCGACGTTCGAATCGTCGCCGCGACCAACGTGGACGTCGACAGGGCCGTCCACGAAGGCAAGTTCCGGCAGGATCTTTACTACCGGCTTGGCGTTGTCGTCATCAAGCTTCCGCCGCTGCGCGAGCGGCGTGAGGATATTCCGCTGCTCGTCGATCGGTTCGTGCACGCCGCTCAATCCAAAGCAGGAAAGCGCGTCGAGATCTCGCAAGACGCCCTCGACGCGTTGGCGAACTACACCTGGCCCGGCAATGTGCGCGAGCTTGAAAACGTGATCGAACGGCTGGTCGTCTTCAATCGCAGTACCGTGATTCACGCGGGCGACCTGCCAGCGACGATCACGCCGAGTGCGCCGGCGCTCGGCAAGCGACTCTTCGATGACCTTCCCACGCTCGAAGAAATCGAGCGCCGGTACCTCTTACACGTGCTCGAACAGGTGGGCGGCAACCGCACCCGCGCCGCGGAAGTGATGGGGATCGATCGGCGCACGCTGTATCGCATGGCGGAGCGATTTGGAATACCGTTGACGGAGCAGGGGGACTGAGGGCGAGTCCCAACATCTGGCGATTTGATGATTTGGTGATGTGATATCGCCACATCGCCACATGATCACTTTTCGATCTTCTCTCCTCTATTCAGCCACTCGTTCCACCCGCCCTTCATCACCTTCACGCCCTTTAACCCGAACGCCATCATGTCCAGCGCCGCACGGGCGCTCGTTGCTTCGTCGGGTCAAGCACAGTAGATGACGATCTGCCGTTTGTCCTTTTCGAGCCGCTCGATGTAGTTGGGAATGTCGTCGAAGACGATGTTCATTGCGCCGGGAACGTGGCTCGTTGCGAACGACACCTTGTCGCGGACGTCGACGACCACAACCTGCTTCTTGGCCATCAGCGCCTTTACGTCGTCGATCGAGATGCGCGGGACGCTTTTCGGCGTCTGCTCGACAGTACGTTGTCTCATGCTCCACCAGTCTTCCGTTCTACCTTCGACCCAAGCCAGCTATCGCGAAAACGCTTCTGCTCGTCTGTCAGGGCAGCGCCCGCCAGTTCCCTGGGCACGATCTCGATTCGGCCGGTTTCTTCCAGCACGACCGTCGCATCGATGCGTTCACCGCTGCGCCGGACGAAGCGGATCGGAACCGCGTCGCCTGTCTTGTGCCTGGCGAGAACATCCTGCAGCGCCTTGCCGCTGGTGAGACTGACACCGTCCAGCGACAGAATCTGATCGTCCTGATCGACGCCCGCTTTGTACAACGCGGAGTCAGCATTCGCTGTGTTGGTCACGCGCGCGCCGCCGCTGCCGTAGCTCAGTGACACGCCTCCCGCGACCAGCGCGGCGCCTGTGGCGCGGGCACGAACAACGAGACCGGCGCGGGCAAGCAGCTTCGCATAATCCACGACCTCGTGTCCTTGAATGTATCGAGCGAAGAAATTATCGGCGAACGCGCGATCCCCGGCCACTTTCGCAAGTGTGACTTTGAGCCCCTCCATCGTGTAGGGTGTCGCCACCAGGCCCGGCTCCTTCTGACCCGGTCGTCCGAAGTCAGCCCACAACGCGCGCATGTAATCGTCCAGCGTGACTTTCCCGTTCGACCGATCCCGCAGCGTCAGGTCCAATCCCAGGCCGATGGCCGCGCCCCAGGTGTAATACGAGATGAAAGTGTTCGACCAGTTGGTGCGATCGATCGATATGGCAGCATTGACAAATGGTGTCAGCTCGTTCATCTCCTCCGTAGTTCGAAGGCGCCGGCCGGGACTCAGGGTCACTGCGTCGATTGTCCCGGCGAAGCTCGCAAGCGTGTCCTCGAGCCGGCTAAGTCCCGCGCGCTCGGTAATGAGACCGTCGTAATAGCTCGTGAATCCTTCGCCGAGCCAGAGCTCTCCGGAAACGTTCGCTGCCTCGAAGTTGAACGGTTCAATCGCCCTCGATCGAATCCGCTCCATGTTCCACGAGTGGAAATACTCGTGAGCGACAGTGCCGAGCATGCCGCTTCTGCGGCCGGGATCGCGCAGCGCGCCATTGGACGTGAGAACGGTGCTGTTTCGGTGCTCCATGCCATCGCCGCTCGCCCATGGCTGGTAATCCGAGAGAAATGTGTAGGTGTTGTTCTCGTACCGAGGGAACTCGCCGAAGACGGCTCGCTCTTCGCGAACGATTCGCTCGGCATCGCGGGCGAGGGCATCCGCTTCGGCATCGCTGCCGTCATGATGCAGGGCGATGCGGAACGTCGGTCCGTCACCCGAAGCTCCGTCGGCCGGCACGGTAAAGGTGCGCAGCGTAAACGCGCTGAACTCCGTCGGACTATCCATCAGGTAATACATGTTGGGCGCGCTGAACGTTTTCGGGTCGTTCGTCGGGTACAGCTGTGTGGCGACGCGCCATTCACGGCCAGTGGGCGTAACGAACGTTACGCGGGCCGGCCGCATCTCGAATCCGCGCGCCCACATGAGCGTTGCAGGAATGTTCATGTGGGCGTGCGTTGAATCAACCGCGAGGTACGTTCCGTCCACGCGATCGCCGTACAGGCGATAGGAGACTACGACGGTTCCGGTGTGGCCGCTCACGTCCCAGCCGTGCAGATCGGGCCTGGCGGCGGCCAGCGGTTTGCCGCTGCCGTCCTGGATCCGGACATCGAAAATATTTTTGGCGAACTCGTGCAGCGCATATCGGCCGGGAGACGAGCGGCTCATGCGGAGTTCGAGCGTCCCGCTCGGAACGGCAGGAAACGTCGCCTCCACCTGCATCCAATGATGCTCCGGCTCGGGAAACGTGAGCCGGTAGGCCACGGCGGCTTGTCCGCCGTCGCGGGGGTTCTGCGCCGCAACGGACGACAGAAACATCGTCGCGAATGCCGCCACTGCCCAGCGCCGCCCAATCAAATTGTCCATGTGGAGGCCGTCCCGGTTCTTAGTTCTTCGTTCTTAGTTCTTCGTTCTTAGTTCTTGGTTCGGAGAGACCCGCGTGTTCCTTCTTCGCCTCAACCAGCAACGGGAGATCGACGTCGGCATTTTTCCAGATGTCAAATGCTTCATCGTACGCCTTCTTCGCGTCCCCCGGTCGACCAGCGGCAGCATCCGCGCGGGCGAGCATGACGCGCACGACGGCGGGGAGGGCCGACAGTCCGAGTTTCGTCCGAGAGGCGGACAGCGTCTGAAAGAGCCGCGCCGCATCGTCCCATCTCTGTAATCGCATGGCGGCGAGGCCGGCAACGAACGGCGACCGGTTATCGCCAGGAACGCTCGGCGCGACCGAGGCAAGATCGTACGCCTCCTGGTACTTCCCTGCAGAAAACGCAGCCAATGCGCGCACCGCGCGGACCTGGTTGTCGGCTTGCTCCGGCGAAGAGACTTTGCGGAGATGCGCCACCGCGGGCTCGAGCGATTCGTCCACGAGTCGCTTGTCGCCGAGCAGAGCGCCCAGCCCGACGAGCTCGTCGGTCGTCCCCTCCTGAAGCATGCCGTTCTTGCGCACTCGCTCGAGCTCTGCGCGCGCCAAATCGCCGCGGCCGACGAGCGCGTCGCTGATTGCGAGTGACAGAAACGCTTCTCCCGAAAATTCGAGCTGCTTCAACGCCTGCAGCCCGCGGAACGCTGCGTCGGCGAGTTGCGATGCTTCGCGCATGCGTCCCTGATACGACGCCGCGTCGGCACGACGGCCAATCATCTCGACCTCGTCACGGCGCCCGCGCACGGCCTCGATCTGTGCACTCGCCAGTTGCGAATCGCCGCGAAAAGTCGCCAGCACGAACAGCCCTGTTCGTGCGATCGTCGATTCCTGCAGCTTGAGGGTCGACTCGAATTCTTTCTGCGCGTCATCGAACCGCTCATCGTCCAGATAAGCGAATCCGAGATTCAGATGGCCGAGCGGCTGATCGGGCGCGACCCGCACCGATTCCTGAAGACTGGCAATGGCTTCTTTCACCATGCCGCGCGACCGGTAGATGAGCCCGAGGTTGGTGTGTGCGGCAAAGTCGTCCGGATAGGTTCCAAGCAGAAGGCGATAGGTCTCGATGGCCTTCTCCTGATCGCGCGTGACCGTGGTGTAGTACCGCGCTTCCACGTAGAGCCGCTCACGTTCGCTGATTCTCTCGCGCAGCTCGAACGCGCGTTTTGTCGCGGCCTCGCTGTCCGGACGCTGCCCGATGTTTCCGAGCACCGTTCCGAGCCGCGCATGCGCGAGGGCAAAGTTCGGATCGAGCTCGATCGCGCGCTTGAAAAAGGGCACCGATTCAAAGTCGCCCTGCGTGCGGCGCGTCATCACGCCCTGGCTGTACGCTTTGAGTGCCTCGAGCGACGGCGTGGTTGCTTCCTCGATCCTGGTGTCGTATCGCTGCACCGACGAGAGCGATTCGCCGAGACGCTCCCGGAAGCTCGACGCAGCGCCTCCCAGGGCGGTGATGATCTGTTCCTTGCGGTTGGTTTGAACTTGTTCCTCAGCAAGCGTGGCGCCGCTGACGCAGTCGAGCGCGCGCAGCGTCAGCACGTAACTCGACCCGAGACTGGCAATGCTGCCGCCGAGCGTGGCGCGCGACGCGGTTCGCTGGCAGATCTCGCGCCCGACCTCCGGCGTGACCGGCGTCATCGGCTCGCGTCCCATCAAACGGAGCGTTGCCGCGACCTGCTGTTCGGGCAGCAGATTCAGGAACGGCGATTGCCGAAGCTGCACCGCGAGGGCTTCGCTCAACGTGTTGTCGAACATCGAATCGCCGGTGCGATTGGTGAAGTCCGCGAGCACAACCGTGTCCCGCGCGGTCAATGCCGGCGCTCGCTGCGATTGCCACATGACCATGCCGGCAATGACTGCCGCGGTGAGGATGGGCGCACCGATGAAGAGCGCGCGCCGTCCTGTGACCGCACGCGTGGAAACAGCGGCTGGCGCGCCGAGCGTGCGCGTTGCGGTTGACGCTGCAACAGCCGTGCGGCTGGTTTCCGTTTCACGCTTCAGCCGCTTCAAGTCAGCCCGCATTTCGGCAGCGCTCTGATACCGAGTCTCCCGATCCTTCTCGAGAGCCTTGGCGACGATTCGATCGAACTCGGGTGGAATGGAGGCATTCAGCTCGGACGGACGTGGCGGCGTCTTCGTCAAAATGCCTTCGAAGATCACGGCCGGCGTCGCCCCGGTGAATGGATGCTTCCCGGTCGCCATTTCGTACAAGACCACGCCGAAAGAAAACAGGTCGCTTCGCGCGTCCAGTTCCTGGCCGCGCGCCTGCTCCGGCGACATGTAGGCGACCGTGCCGACCGTCGAACCGGCGGTCGTCACCTCCGCGGCCGCCATGGTCCGCGCGAGATCGTCCGCGTCTCGTCCGGATTCCGCGAGCTTGGCGACGCCGAAGTCGAGGACCTTCGCTTGACCGCGTTTCGTGATGAAAAGATTGGCTGGTTTGATGTCGCGATGAACGACGTTGTGACTATGAGCGGCATCGAGGGCGTCGGCAATATGCACCGCGAGATCGAGCAGATCGTCGACGGGCACTGGACCGCGCGCGATACGCCGCTTGAGCGACTCGCCTTCGAGCAGTTCCATCACCATGAACTGCTGTCCTTCGTGCTCGCCGATGTCGTGCAGAGTGCAGATGTGCGGGTGGCTGAGCGACGAAACAATCCGCGCTTCGCGAAGGAAGCGATCCATGGCCTGCGGATCGCAGCAGGCCTCCGCCGACAGCAGCTTGAGCGCAACGTGGCGCCCGAGACGCGTGTCCTCGGCCTCGTACACCACGCCCATGCCGCCGCTGCCGAGCGGCGACAACACTTTGTAGTGCGAAATCGTCCGGCCGATCATGTCGTCAATTGTATGCAAACGGCAGCGGTCTGCCGGAGGAGTGGCGAGCAATCGTTCGTAACACGACATCCGCCATCATATCGAGGAAGAGGGGATCGTCATTGACGGCCTCGGCACGTGCGAACGCCAGACCAATTCCGCTCGCGATCGAAGCGGCTTCGATATCGAGGTCGTACAGCACCTCGATGTGATCGCAGACGAATCCAATCGGACAGAGAACGACGGCATCGACGCCTTTGGCGCGGGCGTCGCGGAGATACTCACCGATATCCGGGCCGAGCCACGGATCCTGAGGCCGGCCGCTCCGGCTCTGGTACACCAGGGCCCAATCGCACCAGCCGAGACGACCCGCGACTTTTTCGGCGGACTCACGAAGCTGCTCGCGATACCGTGACGTCTCTGCCATCCGGACCGGGATGCTGTGCGCAGTGAACACCAGGCGAGCGCGCGACGCGAGATCGGCCGGCAGTCGCGCCATCGCTTCACGTACGTGCTGCGCATTTGCGTCGACAAAAGCGTCGTGCGCATGCCACCCGTGCACGTAGGTCATGTCGATGACTTCACGACCGGCTTCGATGAGGGCACGCTGCGCATCACGCACGTTCTCTTTGTACTGCTGACAACTCGAGTAACTGCCGTGCGCCGCGGCGATGAACCCGATTGCGCGCCGCACGCCGGCCCGAGACATCTCCGCGAGCGTGTCCTTGAGAAACGGATCCCAATTGCGCATGCCGACATAAACGGGCAGCGGCACGCCCGCCGCAGCCAGCCGTGACCGCAGTCCCTCTGCTTGCTTTATCGTGTAAGCGGTCAGCGGCGAGATGCCGCCAAAGAGCTCGTAATGATGCGCGACTTGTTCAACCCGCGCAGGCGGAATGTGGCGGCCCCGCAAGACATTTGCGAGAAAGGGGCGGATGTCGTCGACGCCTTGCGGACCACCAAAGGAAATCAGCAGGACGGCGTCGAACGGAGGCATCCGGAGGAATTGTCCTACGGAGAAGGGCCTCGTCAGGATGATTTCGGGTTGGAGAGCTGCCGGGCGTTGGAGTCGAAACCGGAACTACGCGATCCACCGTGGTCGCTGAGCGAGGGAGAATGCGAACGGTCGCCGGTCTCTTCAGCCGAGCATCTGCCGGGGTCGGTGCATCCGCCGCCGGAGACCCGCTGTAAGGATGCCGGTGCCCAAGAGTAGAAGCATCGCCGGTTCTGGAATCGGTGATACGGACGCAGTATTGCCGCGGAGCGTGATCGTCGGCGCGCCGGCGAAACCGCTGTCGTCGTTTGCGGGAGAGATGCCGAGCGCGTATTGGCCCGCGACGAGCACGGTAAACGTGGCCGAGCCTGGCGCCACGTAACAATCGCCGAGGCTAGGCGGACACGGGAAGAACATCATGTTCTGGACGATCAGGTCGATTCCGGTACCCACCTGATTGACGTTGCCGTCGAATGCGCCTGACGCTGTATAAATGTCGCCGACCTCCACGACACCGTTGGTGGCTGCCTTGAACAGCACCACGTTCGGCCCAAACAGGCCTGTTGCGGTAACGGTGAGGAGATCGCCTGCGTTCGCGGCAAATACAAGCCAGGCATCGTCAGAGCCTCCGCTCGTTGTTGCCGTCAACGTCCCGCCACCCGCTGCGAAAGTGCCGTTGATGACATCGATCGGCGCGAACACAGTCAGGTGCGAAGCACTGGCCGGTGCCGCGACCGACAGGCAGCCGACGCACGCAGCAATACTGATCGAACTTCGCAGCCTGTACATTTGGGTGGCCTCGGCCTTTTGGCAGGGAAATCGCAGCGCCTAGAGCAAGATTGGCACCAGCTGAAGAATTCGACAAATGGCTGGGCTCCTTCGTGCGAGTTCCTAGAAGTCGTCGTCAGAGGCGGTTTTGGTTCGTCATTTCGGCGATGTCGGCCGGGGGCGATCTCGTGAGCCAGCTCACGCCCCGCCGAAGGCCATCCGTGCATGCTGAGCCTGGAGCTCGTGCAGCACCCGCATCACGTTGTAGGCCGAGAGCTCGACCAGCACCGTCGTGACCTGCGCGTGCGCCTGGTCGCTTAGATGGTCCTCGAGCGCTTTCATGGCGGTTATGAGTCGATCTTCCTGCGCCTGGAGCTCCCGGCGCAGGAAGATCG
>DASPWV010000424.1:0-2962 GCA_035637635.1 Vicinamibacterales bacterium
GACCCAGTTCACCCGGCGAAAGGATTGAGACAAGGCACGCCGGTACGTGCGACATCCTTCGTGTTGCGCGTTACCAGCGTCAGGCCATGGACACGAGCGGTCGCGGCCAGAAGACTATCGACGGCTGGCAGCGTCGCCACTGCATTCATTCGGCCCCACTCCTCGGCCACCTTCTGATCGACCACCAGGATACGGGCGTCATAGCCCGTCACGAGCGCGTGAAACCAGCGATTGATTGGGAGCGCGCGCGGCCGGTCACGGCGTTGGATGGACTCGATCCCGCGGCGGATTTCTCCCAGCGTCAACACGCTCAGGAAAAGCTCCGCATCGTCGACGCCCGCGAACCACTGGCGAACACGCGGATCGGCGCGCGCGCGTTTGCGCAGCTCCGAGACGACATTGCTGTCGAGCAGGTAGCTCACGGCTTCACAGCTTGACGCTCTTGCGCCGCCTATCCGGCGCGCGCTCGAAGTCCTCGTCGTTGCCAACGTCTGGCATGGCCAGGAGGTGTTCCTTGAGCGACGGCTGGCTGCGAGACGGCACGAGCACCTGACGGAGGATCTCCCGATGCTCTGCTTCGGTTGATCGGCGATGCTTCGCCGCCCGCTGACGCAGCCGCGTCACGATCTCATCATCCAGATTGCGCACGATCAACTGAGCCATGCTATCAATGATAGCACCAGAGCAAGGCTGGTTGGCTGTCTACGTTCAGATGCAGCGAGAAGACCGATCTTGACCCGGCCGTGTCTGGCTCATTGCAGCTTCCGCTTGACCTCCTCAGTCACCGTCCAGAGGTGAAGCTCGTACTCGATGCCTTCAGAGCTGGTCACGGTCACCGTCTTGTCTGGTTGCCAATCGCCCATCTTGAACCGGTGCGAGACGACGCGCGTGCCGACCTCGAGCTGTTTCCACAAGATCGGCCGCATGAGGAGATTGAAGTGATCGCCCATGTACAGAAACACCACGGTGGCCGTCGATAGATCGTGAATCTCCAGCGCGTCGTCGAGACGGATTTCGATCTTCCGGGCGAGGCCGGCGGCATCGACGGCGGCGCGCGCATCGGCAACGCGTTCCGGATCGATGTCGATGCCCACTCCTCGTTTTGCGCCGGCCTTTACTGCCGCGATCGTAATGCGCGCATCACCGCAACCGGGTTCGAACACAACATCGTCCGCGTTGACCCCAGCCAGCTTGATCATCTCCGCTGCGATATCTGGAGGTGTCGGGACGTACGCCACGCGCACCCGGTCAGCAGGATCGGAGGTCGTGAGATCGACGACGATCCGATCGCCGGCTCGGAACGACACCAACCGGCTCCGGGTCATCGTCGTGTAGGTGTTCGGCTGCCAGGTCGCGGTGAACGTGTATCGATAGGTCGCGCCGGGCTCGAGCGGCGGGGTCTCGAAACTGCGGGAGTAGCCAACACCTGGAACGGGCTTGCCGTCCACGACGAGGTCGGTCTGTTCATTTGGAACGGCCACCGTTATGCGTGACGCGAGCTGAACCGCGGCGGGCGCAGGCGTCTGCGCGGCGGCGGCTTGCGCGCCGAACAGAACGAGCGCGATGACGACAAGCAGGATGGACTTCATGTCCGTGCGATTGGGCGCCAGCGGCCGCGGCATGTCCTTCGTCTGCGCCACGCAGGTGCCGTGACCACGCTGAACAACCCAGTACCGAGCAGGAAGAGCGTGTCAGGCTCCGGAACAGTGTCTTGTGGTACGGTCTCGGGGAAAGTCAACGTATACAACAGATTGGAACCGTCGAATGCGAAGTCTTCGATGCTGCCAATCGGCAGGAACCCTCCCGCAAATGGCGCCAGAACGAACGAAACCTCCGCCCCTTGGATCTCAACGTCGGGAAAGCCATTGCTGACCAGGAGTTCGTAGAGGAGGAGCGCCGCCTCCTCGGCGGTTGAATCCGACGGGACCGACGTGGACAGCACCAGAAGACTCTCGGCACCGACAGCCTCGGGAGCCTTGCCTCCGGCAGGCTGTTCCGCGAGCGAGACGGTCTCCGCTCCTCCGGCCACGGCTTGCGTCGGCAAGAACACCGGTTCGGCGAACTTCACCTTCCACTTGGTTCCTGGTTTCAGGTTGCGGTTGATATCGACAATCGATCCGTCCAGCCGCACAGGAAACGTGGCCTTGTTGCTTCCACCCCCAATCCTCAGGATGTTGTTTGCATCCTCCTCGTCCAACGTACCGGTCACGTCGAGGGAGTTCGCACGCACTCGCGACGAGATTCGCGGTTCTTACTCAGCTCCATCACAGCGTGTCATCTGGCGCCACCGTCACAACCGTCGTGTCGCCTGTCGTGATCCGCTTAATACGGTATAAGTGAAAATCCTATGATTTTGTTGCGTTCGAGCGACGCCTCGTACCGTCGTTGCGGATGCACACCGCGACCCTGGGGCCCACGCGGTCTTTCGTCTAGTCGACGTACCGATTGCGCTTGACCGCTCTTAGTTACGTCAGGAGGCAACATGTTCCACGTCGTCAGGAGTCTCGTGATCGCGGGCTGCATCGCCGCTATCCTGCAGCCCGCTCCCGTCGCCGCGCAGGTGGGACCGCAGAGCGTCAGCGACCTTGTCGTGCGGGGCGTCAACGTTCAGCAGGTAACGCCGGCGTGCACGCCCGATCTGGAGATCGGGTTCCTCGGGCTGACGGCGCCTGTAAACAAGGTGCTCCTGCTGACGGGGCTGTTCTGGGGCGCCTCATCGCAGCCGGGGTTCACGGTAGAGGCCGACTTGTACGTGACGAATGGTACTCCGTCGAACCGCCAAAACATCGGGCGCGTGTCGGGCACTACCGGGGCCGACGGTAATTTCTCCGGTATTCAAGCGTTCCCCGTGCCGCTGCCGATGTTCAGAGGTGCCTTCACGCACCTATGCATTCATAACGTGAAAAGCACCACCATCCTGGGCACATCGACATTCGCGATCTATGGGTTTTTCGCCGCGGAT
>DASPWV010000425.1:0-1727 GCA_035637635.1 Vicinamibacterales bacterium
CCTTTGATCTTCATCGGCAGCGCGACGACGTAGGCGCCGCGGGCGGGCAGGCGATCCAGGTTCGTCAGATTCTCGAACGCCGGAATGTCGCGCTCGTACAGCACCCGATGCGATTCGAAGGCGGTGGACTGTCCGTAGTCGATGCTTGCCGTATCGAGTCCGATGGCTTTGACCGGACGGTTGGCGACAATCCAGCGCGCGGCGTCCGGATGTAACCCCGGAAAGTGCAGTTTCGCGACCGCGGCCTCGCCGCGTTCCGCCGTGCCCAGATACTTTGCCGCGTCGGGCCACCGGCGCGAATAGCCGGTGCGAAGGAGCACAATCGCGTTGCTCTCGATGGTCCCGTGCTCGCGTTCCCACTTCTCGAGATCATTCGTCGTGATCTGATAGTCGGCATTCTGATCGGAGCTCGCGGTCACATCGATCACGACGGCTGGGGCGACCAGCCGATCGAGCGGTATCGCATCGACCGCCTGGTGATTCGCGGCAAAGTGCACGGGAGCGTCGATATGCGTGCCGCCATGCTCCGCTGAAAAAAAGTTGTTCGCGGCGTAGTAGTAGCCGCCCGGCGTCACGCCGTCGGCAACTTTCTCGAGGCGGAATCGCTCGGCGGTGGGCCAGAAGATGGTGTCGTCTCCATAGGCGTGCGAGAGATCGACGAGGTCACCGTTGGGAAAAGGCGCCGATGGCGTCGCTGTTCTCGAACACGCCACGGCGAAGCAGAGGAGCGCAACCGCCACGATTTTGAAACACGAGCTCGACTCCATTTTCAATCCTTCTATAGTCAGAACCAACAACAGATGCCATCTGCGTCCATCTGCGGCTTATCTGCGTCCATCTGCGGCTTTATCTGCGTTCATCTACGGCTAATGCGCTGCAAGCTCGAAGCGAGCTCCGCAAGTCTGATGAACTCCGCACGGTAGCCATCCTCATCCTCGCCGCGAAAGCGCCGCGCGCGCGCGACGGCAGATTCAAAACTCCCCGAACCGGCATGCTTCGACTGCGCCAGCAGCATCCCGACTTCAGCAACAGCGGACGCGAAGCCGAGATTCGGCGCCAGCGGGCGCGGCCGATCATCCAGCGTCACCGACAATAAGCGACTCTCCTCACCATCAGGTGCCTTGTATCGCAGCTTCACCGTCATCAATTCGCCCGATGATGCCGCGGCGGTTTGCTGAGGACCGCGTTGATATTTCAGCGGATCGACAGTCGACGTCTCAATCTCCACACCTGCCGGCACAATCTCGTAGATCGCAGTAACGGAATGGCCGGCGCCAATTTCGCCGGCGTCTTTCTTGTCGTCATTGAAGTCCTCGCGTCGAAGTATCCGGTTCTCGTAGCCGATTAAACGATAGCCGGTCACCGCCGCCGGATTGAACTCCACCTGGATCTTGACATCCTTGGCAATCGTGACAAGCGTGCTGCCTGCTTCGCGCACGAGCACTTTGCGCGCCTCATGCAGTGAGTCCAAATACGCGTAGTTCCCATTGCCCTTGTCCGCCAGCTTCTCCATCGTCGAGTCTTTGAGATTGCCGGTGCCCACGCCAAGAACTGAAAGAAAGACGCCGCTGGCACGCTCTTCCTCGATGAGCCGCACGAGCTCGTCCTGGCTCGTGACTCCAACGTTGAAATCGCCGTCGGTGGCAAGAATCACCCGATTGATGCCCCCGCGCGCGAAGTGCTTGCGCGCGACGCTGTAGGCGAGCGTGATGCCGGCGGCGCCGTTT
>DASPWV010000426.1:0-6413 GCA_035637635.1 Vicinamibacterales bacterium
CGGCCAAGGGCCGCGAATCCTAACGATCTCCCCGTTCAATTCGTCCAACCCCTTCATGCGCGCGCACGATCTCACCCTCGCCTTTCGCAATCTCTTCCATCGACCGCTGTTCGCCGCAACGGCCATCTTGATGCTGTCGCTGGCCTCCGGCGTCAACGCGGCCGTGTTCAGCGTTGTTCGAGGCGTTCTGCTGAAGCCGCTGCCGTTTCAGCAGCCCGATCGACTCGTCGCGTTCTGGCCGGACACGTTCGTCTCAAACGAAGAGATCGGGTATTGGCGCGAACACACGCGCAGCTTCCAACAGATCGCCGCGGTGTCGCCCGGGTGGCTGATGGCGCTCGTCGCAGACGGTCACGAACCGCTGAAGGTGACCGGCGGGCGCACGTCGGACAACTTTTTTCACGGGCTGGGCGCCAACGCCGCAATCGGTCGAACCATCCGGCCCGGCGACGGCACAGCGGGCGGCTCGGCGGTGGTCGTCCTGAGTGCTGAAATCTTCGAACGGCACTTCGGCGGAAATCCTGCCGTGATCGGCCGCACCGTGCAACTGGACAGTCGACCGCATCAGATCATCGGCGTGATGCCGCGCGGTTTCGAGTTCATCGAACCCGGCACCGACGTGTGGACGCCGCTGCCGTTCGATCCGAGAGCCTCCAATCACAAGGCCAATTTCTCGCGGGCCGTCGCACGGCTCCGCGCGGGCGTGTCGCCGGACGCCGCAACGCGCGAGTTGACGACGCTCGTCGGAGCGATGCGTCGCGATCTTGGGAAGCCGGCTGATTGGGGCAACACGATTCGCGTCGAGCCGCTTCAGCAAACCGTCACGTCGCCGTTCGAGTCGTCGCTCGTGATTCTTCTCGTCGCGGTTGGATTCGTTCTGCTGCTTGCGGCTGTCAATCTGGGCACACTCGTGTTGAGCCGCTCGATTGAGCGCGCGCGTGAGATTGCCGTCCGAACCGCCCTTGGTGCGTCCCGAGGACGCCTCGTGCGGCAACTGGTCGTCGAACAGGGTGTTGTCGCGACGTCGGGCGCGGTGGTCGGTCTGCTGCTTGCGTATGGGACGCTCCCCCTGCTCGTCACTCACATCCCGCCCGAGATTCCGAGACAGGCCGAAATTGCTCTCGATGGCGTCGTCTTCATCTGCGTACTGGCCGGAACCGTCGGCATTGCGCTGGCATTCGCGCTCGTTCCAATCGCGTTCGTTGCACGGCCCGATCTGCAGCCGCTGCTGCGCGAGCAACCGAGCACGGACCCACGCGGGCGACGCGCGACGCTCGGTGCGCTGGTCATTGCGCAAATTGCGGTCGCGCTCGTGCTCGGAATCGGCGCCGGGCTGATGTTGCGGTCTCTTTGGAATCTGCAACATGTGGATCCGGGATTCGATGCGAACCACGTCCTCACCTTCCGGCTCCAGACGACCTCGAAATACCACTCGCTCTCGAGCGGGCTCCCTTACATGGAACAGGTCGTCGAGCGAGTGTCGATGCTTCCAGGCGTCGTCAGCGTCGGCTCAATCCAACACTTGCCGATGACCGGTTACAACTGGACATCCAACGTGTATCCCATCGAGAGCCCGCCACCACCGGGGCAACAGGCTCCGTCCGCAACGTGGCGCTTCGTCGGTTGGAACTATTTCGAGGCGATGAGAATTCCGCTCCGCGCGGGACGTGTCTTCACGCCCTTCGACAACGCGAACGCTCCGGCTGTCGCGATCGTCAACGAGGCGCTGGCGCGACGCGAGTACGGTTCTCCGCAGGCCGCTCTCGGCCGCCGTATCAAAGCCACGAGTGGACGGGGCATCGAAGAAGCCACGGTTGTGGGCGTCAGCGCGGATGTGCGGTTTCGCTCGCTCGACCGACCCGCGTCTGCCGAGATGTACCGGCCGCTGGCGCAAACCTTCATGTTCCCGATGGCGTTTGTCGTGCGCACAAGCGGCGATCCGACCGAGCTTGTCGCGGCGGTACGCCAGGCCGCATACGCGGTGGACCCGACGGTTCCTGTTGCCGAACTGCAATCGCTCGACGCGCTCTTGTCGCGATCCCTCGGTCGGCCGCGGTTGCTTGCGCTTCTCCTCTCGACGTTCGCTGCGGTGGGTCTGCTGTTGACGATCGTTGGCTTGTACGGCGTCGTGGCGTACTGGGTACGGCAACGGGAGCGGGAGTTCGGCATTCGCCTCGCGCTCGGCGCCGGTCCTCGTCGCATTGCGCGCGGCGTGTTTCGTCAGGGCGTGCTCTACTCCGGCATCGGGATCGTCATCGCGGTCCCCACGGCGCTGGGGTTGACGCGGCTGATGCGAACGCTCGTTTACGGTATCAGCCCGCGCGATCCAATCACCTTCATCTCATTGCCACTTCTGGTGATGGCGGTCACGCTCGCCGCGTGTTACTTCCCGGCTCGGCGCGCGGCAAGAGTCGATCCCGCGATGACGATGAAGTCGCAGTAGCGTTGGGGTGCCAGCGGCGCCGAGTCGTATGATAAGTTCGACGCTGGAGGCCGTCTCATGACTCGCCGACTGTTCCTGCTCGTCTCTGGTCTTCTCGTTTGGTCGATCACGCTCGATGCGGGATCGGTGGCCGTTCGCGCCAAGCGCGGCATGGTGATCTCGGCAAGCACCATCGCTTCAGATGTCGGCTACCAGGTGATCAAAGACGGCGGCAACGCCATTGACGCGGCGGTGGCGACTGCATTCGCGCTCGCGGTTACACATCCGACCGCCGGCAACATCGGCGGCGGAGGTTTTCTCGTATACCGCCCCAATCGCGGCGAGCCTACGGCGTTTGATTTTCGTGAGGCCGCTCCCGCCGGCTCGAATCCCGAGATGTGGCTGAAGAACGGCAAGTACGACGAGGACGTCCACCACAAGAGCCATATGGCGGTGGGCGTTCCGGGCACCGTTGCCGGTCTTCATCTGGCGTGGAAAAGCGCGGGCAGCAAGCCGTGGAAAGACCTCGTGGCGCCGGCCATCAAGCTGGCGCGGGATGGATTCGAGCTGAGTGAAGCGCTCGCACGCTCGCTGGAACGGACGCTTCCGGAATTCCAGAAGTATCCCGGCTCGCTCGCGCAGTTTTCGAAAAACGGACAGCCGTACGCCGCCGGCGAGTTGTTCAAACAGCCCGATCTCGCGCGAACGCTCGAACGCATTGCGAACGACGGACCGGCAGGCTTTTACGAGGGCGAAACCGCCGAGCTCATCGAAAAAGAGATGAAGGCGAACGGCGGCCTGATTACTCGTCAGGATCTCAAGAACTACCAGGCGAAGCAGCGAGCGCCCATTCGCGGTACGTATCGGGGCTACGACATCATCGGCATGCCGCCGCCAAGTTCCGGCGGCATCAGCGTTCAACTGATGCTCAACATCCTCGAGAGTTACGACCTCAAGGCGAGCGGCGCCGGCTCTGCACAGACGCTGCACCTCGCCGCCGAGTCCATGCGACGCGCCTTCGCGGAGCGGGCGCAGCATCTGGGCGATCCGGACTTCGTGAAGACGATGCCGATCGATCGCCTGATCTCGAAGGAGTACGCGACGGAGTTGCGGAAAACGATCAACCCGGCCCGTGCGTCGAAGTCGTCGCCATCAAGCTTTACGTGGACGAGCGAGTCACCCGAAACCACGCACTTCTCCATCGTCGATGCCGACCGCAATGCCGTGTCGATGACCTACACGCTGGAACAGGGTTACGGTGTGAAGATCGTGGTGCCGGGAGCCGGCTTCCTGCTCAATAACGAGATGGGAGACTTCAATGCGGGTCCCGGACTCACCACGCCGACGGGACTCATCGGCACCGGGCCGAATCTGGCGCAATCGGGCAAGCGGATGCTTTCGAGCATGTCGCCGACGATCATCGCCAAAGACGGCAAGTTGTTCATGGTGACCGGCTCACCCGGCGGCCGCACGATCATCAACACCGTGCTGATGACGATTCTGAATGTCATCGACTTCGGCATGAACGCGCAGGAAGCTGTCGATGCAGGTCGCATTCACCATCAGTGGCTGCCGGATCGGATCACGTACGAAGAGCTCGCTATCT
Source organism: Vicinamibacterales bacterium (assembly GCA_035637635.1). Taxonomy (GTDB): domain Bacteria; phylum Acidobacteriota; class Vicinamibacteria; order Vicinamibacterales; family UBA2999; genus DASPWV01. The sequence continues at coordinate 4,029 of DASPWV010000426.1, forward strand.
CTCCCGACACTGTGGAATTGCTGAAGAAGATGGGACACACCGTCCAGGTCGCTCGCGAGGGAGGTGCTCGCGCGTCGCAGGGTGTCGCCGAAGTGATCGTTTACGACGCGAAAAGCGACATGCTCGAAGGCGGCGTCGACCGCCGCCAGGCGAATGGAGGCATTGCCGGGAAGTAGCTTGGCACGGGCGGTCACGACCGACAAAAAGATTGCCACGAAGGCGGGAAGATCACGAAGCTTCGTTCGTCCGCGCGCGGCAAAGCCGCGCATGGAGTGAAAAGGCGGCGCGAACACACGCGCCATTTCCACTGTCGAGGCGTGTGTGTTCGCGCCGCCCTTTCACTCGAGCCGCTGGCCGCCTTGCGGCCAGCGTACGGACGAACTGGCGCCCACGAAGAATGTTCATGTGGATCGCGTCTTCGTGTCGTCTTCGTGCTCTTCGTGTGCTTCGTGGCGATCTTTTCCTACCGTTCGCTGTTTCTGTCCTCAGCGGGACTCAAACGTTCCGGATGAACGTATTCAAACCCAAATCTGCCCTTCACGCAGAGATTGCCGCGCGTGACGTCGTTGTCGAGTGGTGACATCACCTTGATGATCCGTTCGTCCTGAACGTGCACCGTGAGAGTGCAGCCTACGCCGCAGTACGGGCAAATCGTGTCTGTCGCAGTCTGACGCTCCGGCGCCCACTCGCCAGCCTGCCGCAGCTCGAACTCCGGTTTTGCCATCAAGGCGCCCGTTGGACATACGGCGATGCAGTTGCCGCAGTAGACGCACGCCGATTCCGGCAGCGGAACGTCCAGTTCGGTTGAGATGTGGGCGTGGAAGCCGCGTCCGGCCACCGCAATCGCGAAGGTGTTCTGCGCGTCGGTGCCGCACGCCTCGACGCACTTGTAGCAAAGCACGCACTTCGAGTAGTCGCGGACGTAGAGATCGTTGTCGATCTTGACGGGTTGATGAACCGTCGCGATTCCCGCGAGCGATCCGAATCGTTGAGGGTCCGCGCCGTACTCGCGGAGCCGCTGCTGCAAGTCATCCGCCGTCGAGAGATCAACCGACGACGCGAGCAGCTCGAGCACGACCTTTCTTGACGTGTGCACGCGGGGCGAGTCGGTATGAATCACCATGCCAGTCTCGGCCTTGCGCGAGCACGCAGGCACAAGCACGCGCGCGCCTTCGAGCTCCACGACGCAAACACGGCAGACGTTGATTGGGGTAAGCGTGTCCAGATAACACAGCGTGGGAATGTCCTTGTGAGCCGCCCGGCACGCGTCGAGGATTGTGGCGCCTTCAGGCACTGTAACAGCGCCGCCGTCGATGGTGACCTCGACGAGCTTCCGCTGCGGGCGTTCTGGCGGCGTGGGGATTTGCGATGAACGCGGCGGCAACCGGAACGAAATGGCTTCCGTGTCGCTCATTCCTGCTCTCCATTCACGCGAGGGTCATGTCGAAACACGCGCAGGCGCGCAATCGCTGTCTCAACAGCGGACGAAGCGGTCTGTCCTAACCCGCATATCGATGCGTCCCGCATCGCTTGTCCCAGTTCCGTGAGCAGCGCAAGATCGCGAACGCGATCGGGCACCGTTGAGGCCGGCCTGCTAGGCGGGACTAAAGTCCCGCCACTACGTACTGCGCCCTCCTGTAGTGGCGGCGCTTTAGCGCCGCCAAATGTCTGGCGCACAAGGCGTTGCAGAATCTCGACCTGTCGCACGGTGCCCACGCGACACGGCACACACTGTCCGCACGATTCGTCTTCCATGAACTTCGCGATGCGAAGCAGCGTGTCTCCCAGATCCGCGGTTTCGTCGAACACCATGACCACACCCGATCCGAGCGTCGCGCCGGCTGCCCGCACGTCCTCGAACGTCAGCTTCAACGACAACGCATCCGGCCCGACGAACGTGCCGGCCGCGCCGCCAAGCAGAATGCCCTGCAGCCTGCGGCCGTCAGCCACGCCGCCCGCCAGCTCGAGCAACTCGCCGACTGTTTGTCCAAAGGGCAGCTCGTAAAGACCAGCCCTCGCAACGTGACCCGACACGCAAAACAAACGCGTGCCGGTGGACTGCCTGGTGCCGACCTTTGCCCACTCCGCACCGCCTTCGAGGACGATGTCGAGAACATTCACCAGCGTCTCGACGTTGTTGACGACGGTCGGTTTGCCGAAAAGGCCGACCTCGGCGGGAAACGGCGGCTTCGAGCGCGGCTCACCTCGTCTGCCTTCGAGCGAGTTGAAGAGCGCCGTTTCTTCACCGCAGATGTAGGCGCCGGCTCCGCGGCGGATTTCGATATCGAAACTGAATTGGCTTCCGAGAATTCGATCGCCGAGGAGTCCCGCAGCATGCGCGCTGTCGATTGCTTGCTGCACGCGCTCGCGAGCGAGTGGATATTC
>DASPWV010000427.1:0-2828 GCA_035637635.1 Vicinamibacterales bacterium
CCGATGAACGGCATCCTCGGGATGACCGAGCTCGTGCTCGATACGGATCTGCAGCCGGCCCAGCGCGAGTATCTCGACATGGCCAAGGCGTCGGCCGATTCGCTGCTCGTGATCATCAACGACATCCTCGATTTTTCGAAAATCGAGGCAGGACAAATCGAGCTGGATCCACATCAGTTCAATTTGCAGGAGGCGCTGGGAACGACCACCAAGAGCCTGGCCATTCGGGCTCACCAGAAGGGACTCGAGCTCGTCTGCGACGTGGCGCCCGACGTGCCCGATCAAGTCTTCGGCGATCGGCATCGGCTCGCGCAGGTGCTGATCAACCTCCTGGGGAACGCAATCAAATTCACCGACCGCGGCGAAGTGGCGCTGCACGTCACGCTTGCGGACTCCCCACGCCAATCGTCCACCGCGCTCGTGCACTTTGCCGTCCGCGACACCGGCATCGGCATCCGCGAAGCCGAACGCGGGCGGATCTTCGAGCCGTTCCTGCAAGCCGACGGATCGACGACCCGGAAATACGGCGGCACGGGACTTGGCCTCAGCATTTCCACCAGATTGGTCCGGCTGATGGGCGGACGTCTGTCGGTGGACAGCAAGCCCAGTCAGGGCAGCACCTTCCACTTCACGTTGCCGATGGAAATCGCGCAACCGCCGCGTTCGCAGCCCACGACGTGTCTCAGCTCAGACTTGAATGGGGTGTCCGTTCTCGTGGTGGACGACAACGCGACGAATCGCGCGATCCTCGTCGGTCTGCTGAAGCAGTCCGGCATGCGACCGATTGCCGTTGAGAGCGGCAAGGCCGCGCTCGGGGCGTTAGCCGAGGCGAACGCACGCCATGAGCCGTTCGCGCTCGTCCTGCTCGATGCGCGCATGCCGGAACTGGACGGCTTCGCAGTGGCCGAACAAATCAGTCACCGGCCGGATCTCTCGAATTCCATGGTGCTGATGCTGACCTCGGACGATCGGACCGGCGACGCCGCGCGCTGCCGTGAGCTCGGCGTCACTCGATATCTGATCAAGCCGATCACTCTTTCGGACCTGTTGGGGGCCTTGCATGGGGCACTTGCCGGAGCGCCTGCGCGCCAGGTGAAGTTCGCGCGATCCGCCGACGCCGACAACAACGGCAAGAGGCTCCGCATCCTGCTCGCCGAGGACAACGTCGTCAATCAGAGACTCGCCGCCGCGTTGCTCGAGCGCGAAGGCCATGCCGTCACGATGGTGGATGATGGCACCGCCGCGGTGGCGATGGCCGCAGGAGACCAGTTCGACGCGATTCTGATGGACGTCCAGATGCCCGGCATGAACGGCTTCGACGCCACAGCCGCCATCCGTGCCTACGAGCGCGAGTACGGCCGGCACACGCTCATTGTGGCGATGACCGCGCACGCCATGCAGGGCGATCGCGAGCGCTGCCTCGATGCAGGCATGGACGGTTACGTCAGCAAGCCAATTGGTCTTGAAGAATTGCGCCGCGTCCTCGCGCAGGTGCGCGAGGGGAACCTCGCAGGAGCGAAGAACTAAGAACCAAGAACGAAGAACGAAGAACCAAAACGAAGAACGAAGAACCAAGACCCAAGACCCAAGACCCACGACCCACGACACACGACCCAAGAACCAGGTTCTGTGGTTCCGTGATTCCGTGCTTCTGTGGCTTCGTTTCCGTGCTTCCGTGCCTCCGTGGCGGCTAGCCGACGACGCGATCGCGTCCGAGCGCCTTTGCTTCGTACAGCGCGCGGTCGGCGGCGCGAATGAGCGCATCCGGGTCGAAACCGGCACTGTCCGTGCTCGCGGCGCCGACGCTCGCCGTCGCGCAGACAACCCGAGATCCGTCCTGCACGGGTTGCGCACGGACGGCGGCTACAACCCGCTCGGCGACATCAGTTGCCGCGCTTGTATTGGCGCCCGGAAGCACCACCAGGAATTCTTCCCCACCGTATCGTCCGATGCTGTCGTAGGCGCGAAGCACGTGACGCATGCGAATACCGACTTCCCGCAAGACTGCGTCGCCCGCGGCGTGGCCATACGCATCGTTGATACGTTTGAAGTGATCGAGGTCGGCGAGAAGCACTGCCAACGGACCTTTTTGCCTCGTGCTTCGACTCAATTCGCGCGCGAGCTGGTCGAGAATCGAGCCGCGGTTCCAGAGGCCGGTCAATCGATCGTGAGCGGCTTCGAAGCGCAGCGCTTCGTGCGCGTCGAGCAGGTGCTGCTGGAGCGCAATCACGCGCTCGCCGGAGCGCAGTCGTACGCGGAGCTCCACGGGGTCGCACGGCTTCGTCAGAAAGTCGTCCGCTCCCGCGTCGAGCGCCTGCACCATGTCGTCGCGGCGATCGCGAGACGTGAGCAGAATCGTGTATGTGTAAGGGGCCGGCCGCTGCCGGATCGCGCGGCAGACCTCGAGTCCGTCTACGCCAGGCATCATCCAGTCGAGAATGGCGATGCGTGGGCCATCCGGTGCCAGCAACGTTCGGATGGCTTCCGGACCATCGTCGACCGCGACCACTTCGTGGCCCAGGCGAACGAGCGTCGCGTCGAGCAGGTGCCGCGAAACGGGCTCGTCTTCGGCGATGAGAATTTTCACGGCTGCAGCGGACTGACGAGGTGATCGAGCGCAGTGATGACACGCGGAAGCTCGCGTTGAAGCGCTGCAAACTGCGGCTCCGCATCACTCAGCAGTTCGTGGTGTCCGGCTATTTCGAGTGCCCGGGCTGGTTGCGCAGCGGCGCTTGCATGGAACGTGAGCAGCGACCCGACGAGCCGGTGAGCCGCTCGTTCGAGTGCTGGTGCACCGTTGTTGTCGAGGGCGCGTCTGATTTCCGACA
>DASPWV010000428.1:0-3365 GCA_035637635.1 Vicinamibacterales bacterium
GCGCGATTTTGAGCGCCGTCCAGGCGCAATGGCCGTCGTTGCAAATGCTCGATCCCATCCCGTATCTCTGCAATCAGCACCTGTGCGCTGGTTTGAGCGGAAACCAACTGCTTTATGTCGACTCAAATCACCTCAGCCTGGCGGGGTCGCGTCTCGTGGCGGCGGGATTCTCTTTTGCGGCACGGCGGTGAGGGCGGGCGCATCGTGCCGCGCGTAACACGCAAATGTGCGGAATAGCAGGCGTTGTTCGGCTCGACGGTGAAGCGGTAGCCGCTCCCATCGTCGCTCGAATGAGCGCGACTCTGAGCCATCGCGGTCCAGACGGCGATGGGCTCTGGGTCGACGGATCGGTCGGCCTGGCCCACCGGCGCCTTGCGATCATCGATCTGACGCCGACCGGCCGTCAGCCGATGTCCAACGAAAACGGCGACGTCCTCGTCACCTACAACGGTGAGATTTACAACTTCCAGTCGCTGCGAGTCACGCTCGAGGCGCACGGGCACCAGTTCCACTCGCAGTCCGACACCGAGGTCATCGTCCACGCGTACGAGGAATGGGGCGAGCAGTGCGTGGAACGCTTCAACGGTCATTTCGCATTCGCGTTGTGGGACAAGCGGGCGCGCAAGCTGTTCGCCGCGCGCGATCGGTACGGCGTCAAGCCGCTCTATTACTACCGCGACGGCGCACAGTTCATCTTTGCCTCGGAAATCAAAGCGATTCTCGCCCATCCAGGGGTGAGACGCGCCGTGTCCTACACAGCGCTCAACGAGTACTTCACGTTTCAAAACGTCCTCACGGAGCAGACGCTGTTCGATGGCATCAAGCTGCTTCCTCCAGGCCACGTCCTGCACATCGATCCGCAAACGGGCACGGTGTCTCGCCGGCAGTACTGGGACTATCGGTTTCCCGACAAGACCGAAAGCATGTCGCTCGAGGAAGCCAGTGAAGAGCTCTATCGCCTCTTCGGGCAGGCGGTGACGCGTCAGCTTGTCAGCGATGTGCAGGTGGCCTCGTATCTCAGCGGAGGCATGGATTCAGGATCGATCACCGCGGTCGCACGGCAGCAACTAGGACGCCTGCTGACGTTCACCGGCGGATTCGATCTGTCGTCCGCATCGGGCCTCGAGCTCGGGTTCGACGAGCGCGCGAATTCTGAGCTGCTGTCGAACCTGTTGAAGACAGAGCACTACGAGATCGTGCTGCACGCCGGCGACATGGAGCACGTGATGCCGGAACTCATCTGGCATCTCGAGGACCTCCGCGTCGGCCAGTGTTACCCGAATTATTACGTGGCTCGGCTCGCGGGCAAGTTCGTCAAGGTGGTACTCTCGGGTGCGGGAGGCGACGAGCTCTTCGGCGGCTACCCGTGGCGCTACTACCGTGGGGCGAACAGCCACGGCTCGCACGACTACTTCAACAACTACTACAACTTTTGGCAGCGGCTGGTGCCGGACGAAGAGAAGCGGTGCCTCTTCAACGCGCACGCCCGCAGCGAGGTGAACGGCCATTCGACATTCGAGGTCTTTCGCAGCGTTCTCGCGCCGGCCTCTCTGCCGCTCGAAACCCGCGAGAATTTCATCAACGCCTCTCTGTACTTCGAGCTGAAGACGTTCCTCCATGGCCTGCTGGTCGTCGAGGACAAGGTCAGCATGGCGCACTCGTTGGAGACAAGGGTGCCGTTCCTCGACAACGACCTTGTGGACTTCGCGCTGCGCGTGCCCGTCCATATGAAGCTCCGGCGGCTCGATGCGTCCATGACGCTGGACGAAGACGACACGCGCATGCGACGGCAGGCGATGCAGACCGGGGACGGGAAGATCGTCCTGCGCCGCGCGATGTCTCGCGTGATTCCAGAGGACGTCACCAGCCGGACGAAGCAGGGGTTCAGCGCGCCGGATGCGAGCTGGTTCCGCGGCGAGAGCATCGACTACATCAACCGGCTCCTGAGGGATCCGCGCGCGCGCATTTACGAACTGCTGGAACCGGCATACGTCGCCCGGAAGCTGGACGAGCACAGCGCCGGACGATTCAATCACCGCCTGCTTATCTGGTCACTGCTCAGCGTCGAGTGGTGGCTGCGACGCTTTTTCGCGTAGTAGTGGCGGGGCTTCAGCCCCGCCATCGTGGGGCGTTAGCCCCGCCGTCGCGGGCTTTAGTCCCGCGTCAGACTGATCTCGATGAAGCTTGATGAAATCAGAAGGCATTGGGAGAACAGCGCCAGGGAGATCTCTGTCGACAGCCAGATCACGCCAACGTCGAGAGACCCTTTTCTTGGGATCCTCGAGCGGGACTACATTCTGGATGCTCTTCCGGTGGGCGCCGCCTGCCTCGAAGTGGGCTGCGGGGATGCAGCCCACACTGTTCATTACGCGCGGCGAGCTGCACATGTCACGGCCATCGACATTGCCCAAGGCCTGCTGACCGCCGCCAAATCGCGAGTGGTGGAGGCACAGATTGCTAACGTCGATCTTCAGCGCGCATCGGTGCTCGATGTGGGGCAGCGGTTCAAAGGCCGCCAGTTCGATTGTGTTATTTCACAACGTTGTTTGATCAACCTTCCTGATTGGCAGTATCAGAAAGAGGCATTGCTGCAGATCCACGAAATCTTGGCCGACGGTGGTTGGCTCCTTCTCACCGAAGGGTTTCAGGAACCCCTCGACGCGCTCAATGAACTCCGCGGCGGGTTGAATCTGACGCCGATCAAGGTGGTGGAATACAACTGGAACCTGCTCGAGAAAGAGTTCAATCCGTTCATAGAGTCGCTATTTCGAGTCGTCCGCAAACGCGATTACGGTCTATATCTTCTGCTGTCGCGCGTTCTTCATCCCATGGCCGTGGCGCCCGACGCTCCGCGACACGACGGCCCGATCAATATGGCAGCGATGCAGCTGGCGAAGCACCTGGCAACAACCACCTTCGAGAAATACAGCTACAACTTGTTCTACGTGCTTCAAAAAACCCGCACGAACCGTTGAGGATGGGCTCAGGCATGCTGTCATGACTCAAACAGACGATTCTCGGTTTCGGCTCGACGGCAAGACTGCCCTGGTATTCGGCGGGCGGGGCACTCTCGGTCGCGCATTCTGCGAGACGCTCGCGAGAGCGGGTGCGCGCGTTCGTGCGGCCGACATCGCGCCACTGCCAGAGCCATTTGCGGGCGGCGAGATCTCGCACGCCGTCGTGGATGTCAGAAAAGAAGCGTCGGTTGCCACCGTCATGCGTGAAGCCGTCTACAACGGCCGTCTCGACGTCATGGTGTACGCGGTGACGACGAAGCCTGACGATTTTTACGCGCCGTTCGAAGAGTGCTCGCTCGAGGGGTGGCAGACCATCATGCGCGCGGAACTGGACGGGATGTTTCTGGC
>DASPWV010000429.1:0-3125 GCA_035637635.1 Vicinamibacterales bacterium
CGGAGCAGGCGCGCCCAGGCCGCGCACGTGCCGTACGCGCCGATTTCGTAGTGCTCGACTCGCTGCGCCGCGGAGATGATGGCGGCGTCGAGGACGGATCCGGGTTCGCCCTCCTGCATCATCTCGGAGCCCTCCTGGATGATTCCGGCCATGCCCGGACAAGGTTTCGCGCGGACTTTCTCGTCCATCGCGGCGAACGCTTCTTCGAGGCGCGTGACGTGCTCGCGCGTTTCTTCGAGATGGCTCTCGAACGCGTCGCGAAGGTCCTCATGTGTCGAGGCTTTCGCCATCTTGGGTAGTGCTTTTACGAGTTGCTTTTCGGCGTGGTACAGGTCGCGTAGTTCTTCCAGCAGCTTGTCCTGCAAAGTCATACATCACTCCACGGAGACGTGTTGGTCTAATGCCTGGTTAGCGGGATGTGATGTGGTGATGTTCGATCACCACATCACCAGATGTCGGAGGTTATCGATTGCTCTCGTCGTCGAGATCGCTGTCGTCGAGATCGCTGTCGTCGATATCGGATTCAACGTCGCTCTCGCTGCCAAGGTCCTGATCCTGACGACCGAGCCCGCTGCGATCGCCCGTTGAGCGATCGTGAGCTGTCGACATTGGCTCCCGGGTCGACCGCTCGCGCTGCGACTGGCCCATGCCCGTCGCCTCGTCATCGCGATCGCGGTTCTGCTTGCCCGTGCTGCTCTGGGAGCCCTGGGTGCCCTGTGTTTGCTGCTTCTGAGAACCCTGCTGCCCCTGTCCCTGCTGACCGCGTGACGTCTTCTGGTTTGACTGCTGGTTGCGATTCTGATCAGCCATCATTTCCTCCGTACGAGCGGGTCTACGGCAGACCCGGGTATCGGCGCGCACCAACCGCGTGAGCGCCTGACCAAGAAGTGCAAGACACGCGCCCGCTGCGGCAGGAGCGGCTGAGTCGACGCACGCACGTCTGTCTCCAACGATCTGATCTGAAACTCCGCAACGAAACACGATGTCGCGTTGGACCTGAACGACGGCCTTTCGAGCCGCAGTCACTTATGGCGTTGCTGAACGTGTTCTACAGATGACGCTGCGTGATGGAAAAGCCAACAGGAAAACCCGTACGCGCCCGACGGTCAACAATCGACGTTCAATGGGCGATGGTCACAAAATTCTGTGTCGAGTGGTCTTTTCCTTGCACCCGCATTCTTCACCATGGAACGAAAAGTTGGGATCAGCAATCGCGAATCGCCAGAAGAAGAAAGCCGGGAACGGCAGGAGCATCCGCCAATCGATCGCGGATCACCACCGCCCGAAGACGCGGCGGGACGGATAGGTGAGCAGCCGATGACGGAAGTGCCGAACCGGCATACGTCACACAAGGCCGGCAGCCGGTCAATTGCGCAAAAAGAAGATCGCGCGCGCTATCCGGATCGCTCCGCGCCACCCTCGCGAAAAGTTGCGGGAGCGTTTGGGAAAGAAAGACAAACCAGGTAACACGTCGCGCGCGGGAGGTGCGCTGGGTGAGGCTTCAGCGGCCTACAATTTCGGCGTGCGCATTGGGATCGATCTCGGCGGCACCAAGATCGAAGCAATCGCGCTGGATGCTGGCGGCATCGCCGTCGTTCGCCGGCGCGTGCCGACGCCGCGCGACGATTACGAGGGCACGCTCCGCGCCGTTGAAAGGCTCGTTCGCGAGACCGAAGAGATCATCGGTGCGCCCTGCACCGTCGGGATCGGCATGCCAGGTGCGATCTCGCCCGCTACTCGCCTCGTCAAGAACGCAAACTCCACGTGGCTGAACGGCAGATCCCTCGACAGCGATCTTCAGGAACTTCTCGGGCGCCCGTTGCGTTTTGCGAACGATGCAAACTGTTTCGCGCTCTCCGAAGCAGTCGATGGAGCTGGCGCAGGATTCGAGGTGGTGTTTGGTGTCATCGTCGGTACAGGCTGCGGTGGAGGCCTCGTCGTTCGCGGACAGGTGGTCACCGGGGTGAATGCGATTGCGGGCGAGTGGGGCCACAATCCGATGCCGTGGCCGCGGCCGGAAGAATGGCCGGGTCCGCGCTGCTATTGCGGCCGCTCGGGATGCATCGAGACATTCCTCTCAGGCCCTGGCCTCGCCTTGGATTACGCGAGCGCCGACGCCTCGGTACCCGCGACAGAGATAGTGGAGCGCGCAGCAGAGGGCGAAGCGCTCGCAGTCGCCTGCCTCGAGCGCTACGAAAATCGGATGGCACGCGCGCTCGCCGCAGTTATCAACCTCGTCGATCCCGATGTCGTCGTACTCGGCGGCGGCCTCTCGAATGTCGAGCGCCTCTATACAAACGTGCCGCAGCTATGGTCGCCCTACGTCTTCTCCGATGGTGTCGCCACGCGGCTCATCCGCGCGGCACACGGCGACTCGAGCGGCGTCCGCGGCGCAGCTTGGCTCTGGCCCGCGTCATGCACGTCAGCCGCTGGAGGTTGACGATGCAGCGTGTGCTCATGTTTCCGGTTCTGCTGATATGCCTCGCGATCGGGTCCAGCGCGTGCTCGACCAATCGTGTGGGAGGAAATGAAGCAACGTACAAAGACAACGCCGCACGTGCGCTTCCCGACAGGGATCAAGTCGAGGTTACCGGCTGCTTGACGGCGAATACTGACCTCAACCAGTTCGTGTTGACGGCGAACTCAACGGCGTTGACGTCGCTGACAAACCGCGCGGGAGGTGGTCAGGCCGAGACGTTCCACTATCAACTCGTTGGCGGCACCAATCTGGAGCAGTACGTCGGCAAGGAAGTGGCGGTCAAGGGCTCCGTGGAAGGCAAGACCAAAGACGTTGATATCGAATCCAAGGAAGGCACGACAAAAGACAAGAGCCGCGGCGAGGAAGCCACTCCGGCCATTCAATCGAAGTCCGAGATCGACATGCAGGTTCAACGGCTCAACGTCGCGTCAATCACGCCGACCGGATCTGCTTGTCAGATTGGAAACCGCTAGCCACACAGACGGCTGCGGACGCACGCAGAGCGACGGACAGAACGCAGGCAGTCGGCGGAGGCGCAGCGTGCCTCCGCTGACCCTGCGGCAAGACTCGCGCGGATTCGCACGTCGCACCTTCGCACGTCGCACGTCGCACGTCGCACCTTCGCACGTCGCACCCTCGCACGTCG
>DASPWV010000430.1:0-2987 GCA_035637635.1 Vicinamibacterales bacterium
GGCTGGGGGTCGCGCCGATCCAGCTCACGCGAGGTTCGCATGTGCTGGGTATCGTCCCTTCTTTTCATTATCGGGAGTACGCGTGCCGAAGTCAAGGCGGGCGGCTCGCTAAACTGCTGAACAGCAATATGTTCGGCGCGGGACGGCCTCCGCCCCTCCCGGGCAACCTCCGTCCCTCCTCGCGCGGGACGGGAGGTCCTTGACGGGGACGGAACTCCCTGACGGGGACGGAGGTTCCTGAGGCGGTCGGAGGTTCCTGAGGCGGTCGGAGGTTCGTGACCGCCCGATGAGTTATCTTGACTCCGGAGCGATGACGAGTCCCCGGCGACCGCTGCGTCTGGCGTTCCTTGGCTGCGGCTTCATCACCCGCGTCCATAGCCGACACTTACAACTGCTGCGCTCCGATGTCGACCTGCTCTATGCGAGCCGCGACAAGAGCAAAGCGGACGCGTACTGTCGCGAATTTCGGGGGGAAGGGACCTACAGCGATTACGAAGCCGCGATCCTCGACCCCGGTGTCGATGCCGTGGTCATCGCTGTTCCTCCACGCTGGCATCTGGACCTGACCCTTGCCGCTCTAGCGGCCGGCAAGCACGTGCTCGTGGAGAAGCCGGCTTTCCTGCGGATGGAGGACTACCGGGCGGTCCTCGAGGCACGCGGTCGCGCCAGGCGTGTGGTCCTCGTGGGTGAAAACGATCACTACAAGCCCCTGGCGGTGTGCCTTCGAGAACTCGTACGCGAAGGGGCGATCGGAGAAATGGTCTTTGCACAGTTCAACACGATCGCGAGACGACTCAAAACCGTCGACGACTGGCGCAACGACGAAACCATGGCCGGCGGAGATGCCTTCTTCGAGGAGGGCATTCATTGGCTGCATCTGGCGAACAGCCTCGGACCACGAATCACCGCGATTCACGGCTATCGTCCCTCCGTGTCCCGCGAGGGTGCAGACCGTCGCTGCAAGAGCATGATGGTCGCATTTCGGTACGACAACGACGCGGTCGGCAGCCTGTACTATTCGCGTGAGATTCCTTCGCTTCTTCGAGGTCTGCGCCTCTCGAAGCTGTTCGGACGCAGTGGCATCATTACGTTTGAATCAAACGGCCTGTTCGCCATCGCCCGCGGTCACGGTTTGCCGCGCCTCCGCATTCCTGGTTTCTTCCGCGATATTCGTGGGTACCGGGCGATGTATCGCGACTTCCTGCGCGCCATTCGCGAAGACGGCGCTCCCGAAATGAGTGTCGAGCGCGCCATTGAAGATCAACACCTGATGGATCGCATCTATTCGACGATCGATGCGGCGCCGACGCTACCCGTCGCAACAGAGCCCGCATGTCGATGAAAGAAGAGAGCTACGACATCGTCATCATCGGCAGCGGCGCCGGCGGCGGGACGGTCGCTCACGCGCTGTCGACCAGTCCAGCCCGGCTTCTGGTGATCGAACGCGGAGACTTTGTCCCACGCGAAGAGGAAAACTGGGATCCCGAAGCGGTCTGGAAGCACCTCCGTTATCAGACGAAGGAGCGCTGGCTCGATGCAGAGGGAAATGAATTTTCGCCGTACAGCCACTACTGCGTCGGCGGCAACACGAAATTCTGGGGGAGCGTTCTCTATCGCCTTCGCCGCGAGGATTTCGAGGTTGTCGAGCACGTGGACGGCGTGTCTCCCGGGTGGCCAATCGATTATGCGACGCTCGAGCCGTATTACGAGCGCGCCGAAAACCTCTATCACGTCCACGGCGAGCCTGGCGTCGATCCCACCGAAGCGCCGCGCGGACCGTTTCCTCATCCGGCCGTCCCTCACGCACCGCGAATCGCCGCACTCGTCGCGGAATTGCAGCAGCACGGGCTGCACCCTTCTCCGCTGCCGCTCGGACTGCGCGATGGCTGCATCCTCTGCAGGACGTGCAATTCGTTTGCGTGCAAGATTCACGCGAAAAGCGAAGCGGACGTGTGTTGCCTGCGGCCCGCCCTCGAGCGGCCCAACGTGACGCTCTGGACGAAAACCTGCGCACAGCGCCTCATCACCGACCCGGCTGGTCGTCGAGTGCAAGCGGTTGAACTCCGCAGAAACGGCGAAACCGTCCGCGTGCACGCCGCTGTCTTCATCGTTTCGTGCGGCGCGATCAACTCCGCGGCGCTGTTGCTGCGCTCTGCAAACGAGGCGCACCCGGATGGACTCGCAAACTCGTCTGGTCTCGTCGGCCGGCGCTACATGGCGCATCACGCGACGATGATGCAGGGCTTCCACCCATTTCAGCCGAACGACACGGTGTTTCAGAAGACGGTGGCCATCAACGACTATTACCTACCGGGCCGGCTCACGGACTATCCACTCGGGCACATTCAGTCGCAAGGGCGCACGCATGCCGTCATGGCGCAGACGGTGGTGCCGTGGATCCCGCTGTGGGCCTATGAGTCCTGGGTTTCGCGGGGTGTGGACTGGCTCGTGATGTCAGAAGATCTGCCCTGCCGCGACAACCGCATAACGGTGGAGCCAGACGGCCGCATTCGCCTTCACTACCGGCCGAACAACGTCACGCCGCACAAGCTGCTCGTGAAAAAGACACGACAGATGCTCCGGCGTCTGGGATTCTGGCTCGTCGTCGAGCACTCGCACGGCCGCAGGAATACGACACACCAGTGTGGGACGCTGTGCTTCGGTACCGATCCACGGGAGTCGGTGCTCGACCCGTATTGCCGCTCGCACGACGTCGAGAATCTCTTCGCAGTCGACGCGTCCTTCTTCCCCTCGTCCGCCGCGGTCAACCCCGGTCTAACGATCGCGGCGCAGGCGCTTAGGGTGGCGGATCATATCAAGGAGACTGAGTTGAACTAATCTTTTGAACTGCGAAGGGAAGGTAGCGCTCGCGACAGGGGCTGTTCGCGCGGCGAAACCCACGTCGCAGCCCGGAAAAATGCGCCTCCGGCCATGGAGGTCGCCATCAGCATGACAACTCGCCACGCCGTCTCGTTGCGGGTTGCGGA
>DASPWV010000431.1:0-3404 GCA_035637635.1 Vicinamibacterales bacterium
ACCCACCCGGAAGGGACCGTTTCTCTACACGACGATCGCGCGGCTCAAGAGTCCGCAAACCAGGCAGCCGCTGTCGACGAACTGCGCGCCATCAATCGCAGGCTCTTTCCGATCTGGCAATCGTCGTATCAGGACGACAAAGCCACATGGAGCGTGGACAACCTGAAGACAGCACTGGTTGGCGACGTCAACACACTTGCGGGTCTTGCACTCGCGGCAGTGGCGCTGGTGTGGCTGATCGCGTGTGCGAACGCGTCGAACCTGCTGATTGCGCGGGTGACTAGCCGGCGTCAGGAGCTGGCGGTGCGCGCGGCCCTTGGCGCGTCGCGCGGACGAGTCGTGCGCTATCTGCTTGCGGAGAGCGCGCTTCTCACGTCAGGCGCGATGCTGCTCGGTGCGGCGATCGCATGGGCCGGCATCCGGCTGCTGCAGGGCGTCGGCTCGACCTGCTTTCCGCGAACGCAAGAGATCACCGTCGACGGACCAGTACTCGGATTGGTGACCGCCCTTGCGGTGATGAGCGCTGCAGTCTTTGGATTGGTGCCGGCGATGCACGGCACCGGCGGATCGGTCGATACGGCGTTGCGATCCCTGGGACGAACAACGACCGGCGGCGTCGGCGTCCGGCGCCTGCGGCGCGTTCTCGTCGGCGTGCAGTTCGCAATCGCGACGCCGCTGCTGATCGTGGCGGGTCTGCTGCTGGCGAGCCTCAACGAATTGAAGCGAGTCGATCTCGGGTTCGACACTCAACACCTTGTTACTGCATCCGTACGTCTGGCGCCGGCGTTGTATCCGGACCCGGGCAGCGTGGCGTCGTTCTGGAACGAGCTTCGCCATCGTGTTGAAGCGCTTCCAGCCGTTGAAGCGCTGGCGTTCGCCGACGGCCGGCCGCCGCGCGATGTGGCTGATTTCAACAACTTCGATCTCGAGCAGTACCCGACACGACCGGGACAATCGCAGCCGGTCACGCCGTGGTTGGCGGTGACCCCTGAGTACTTCACGGTGCTCGGTCTTTCCCTGATCGACGGGAGGCTGCTGGACGAACAGGACGCACAACGCCAGGACTTCGGACCGGTCATCGTCGATCGCGCATGGGCGCGGCGCTTTTTTTCGAACGAAAGCGCAGTCGGCAAACGCTTTCGTTCTGGCGGTTGCACCACCTGTCCATGGAACGTGGTTGTTGGAGTCGTCAGCGAGGTGAAATACGCGGGCCTCGACCAGCCGGATCAAGGGACCGTATACCGACCGCTCGCGGGCGGGACGTTCCGTTACCTCGTCATTCGGGCCAAAGCAGACGAGGCTGCGCTGGTGCCGTCGATCAGACAGACGGTCCGCGAGCTGGATCCCAACGCGCCATTGTCACAAGTGGCGACCATCGACGACCTGGTGGCGCAATCCATCGAACGGCCGCAGTCGTTGTCTGTACTCGTGAGCAGCTTGGCCGCTGTCGCGCTACTGCTGTCGATTATCGGTATTTACGGCGTGATGGGCTACTACGTGCAACAGCATCTGAAGGACATCAGGATTCGTATTGCGCTCGGTGGAAGCTCCGCCGATGTCTTGCGGCTCGTCCTCGGTCATGGCATGACCGTTGTCGTGGCCGGCGTGCTGGCGGGTGTGCTCGCGTCTCTGGCGTTGACGCGGCTGATGCAAAGCCTGTTGTTCCAGGTGAACGCGGCGAACGCGTTTACGTTCGCGGCGGTGAGCCTCTCCATGGTGGTGGTCGCCTTGTTAGCCTGCCTATTGCCGGCTGCGCGCGCACTGCGGCTGCAACCCGCGGCCATCCTGCGGAATGAGTAACGCACCATGCGTGACGCCGTGCGGACGCGACGATCTCTTGACCGTCGCAGAACGCGGCGATCCTCGCGACTCGTCGGCCATCGTCGATCCGCACGCTCACTCGAAGACTGCGCGATCCCCAATCCTGATCACTCCATCGTCCAGCGCCTCGCCGAACGCACCTCCGCCCCAGGGAACGCTCATCGCGGCGCGAAGTCCGCGCGCCGCTTCGTTCATCTGCTCGCAAGGGCGCGTCTCACCGTGGATTCTGATCCGAACATTTCCGACGCGCAGACTCTTGCCGCGCGAATCGCGCAAGTCGACACCGGCCACGAGCAGGTTCGCACGGCGTACGCTCGGGTCAGGCGCCGCAAGTCCCGCGGTGACGCTGGTCCATTGCTCACGCGCGATGATGGTGAGCTGCCGTTTGCCGCCCTGATTCGCGTTGCCCACGAGGCCGCGCCCGGCGCGCACCTGCGCGGAGGCGACGGCATCCATCGGCGCGCCGTGTCTGCGCTTGATCCAAATCTGTTCGAGAGTACCCAATGTCGGCGTCCGCAGGTGTCCGCACCCGATCACGACGTACTTGCCGCCGTGTCTACCTGGCTCGACGGAACGGTATGATGCAGGACTTCAAGAGCAGCAGATCACGTTGACAAACGAGGGCGCGCCAGGGCCGACGACGCGCGTCCGCTCAGGCACCCGAAGGGTGATGCAGCTATGGTTACAGAGCTCGTGGTCCGCCCGGATTCGCCTGTCGAATACGAACAGTTCGGGCGTTCAGTGGCGATGAGCGGAGGATTTGCCATCGTCGGTGCCGGAAACGGCGCATTCGCTCCGGGAGCGGCCTATGTGTTCGCCATCAGCGGATCCAGCTGGATTCAGCAGGCGCGGCTCGAGGCAAGCGACAAGCGGCCATTCGATAAATTCGGCCAGGCCGTGGCGATCACGGTGATTACGCGATCGTTGGCGCGCCGGGCGGCGGCGATGACGCGCAGGGCCATGCCTACATCTTTCGTCGACGCGGCGCGTCCTGGGACGAGGAGGCCGTGCTCGCGGCCAGCGACATCACGCGTAGTGGCGGTTTCTACCGTACGGGTACGACCTGGACCGAACAGGCGAGACTGAGCACCTGGGCAGCGACTTCGGTTCGTCTGTCGCGCTTCTCCGAACGGAAGCGATTGTCGGCGATGCATGGCGCGGAGGTGCGGGCGCGACCGAAGGCGCGGTCTACGTCTTTCAGCGATCCGCCAACGCGGCAGGTCTCACAGGACTGCAGTTACGCGATCTTCGGCATGAAGCAGGTTCGCGATTCGACGAAGCCGGCGTGCCGACGAACTACGTGAGCAAGCTGCTCGGCCACACCAACTTGACGACCACGAGTCGGTACTTGAACATCCAGCGACGCGGCCTTCAGATGGCGATGGAGAAGCTCGAACAGCATCGGCCCGAGCTGAAGGCCATTGCACAACCGTTGCACAACAACGAGAAAAGCACACCAGCCGTTGTGCCCGCCTCGGACAAGGCGCCCGCCAGTAAACAGCTTCCTTCTTAATACTTAGAGGTTGGTGCGGAAGGGGGGACTCGAACCCCCACGGTCTTGCGACCGCCAGCCCCTCAAGCTG
>DASPWV010000432.1:0-5796 GCA_035637635.1 Vicinamibacterales bacterium
GCTCCTCGCGCGTTCGTAATTGAGAGCTGGCAGCAGAAACTGACGCACGAGGAGCTCCTCGCCTTCAATGACCGTACAGCCGACGAGGAATGCCTGCGTCCCCGCGCCACCAGCAATGCCGGTGGTTTCAAGATCCAGAAACAAAAGGCAGGGTGCGGCGGCACGTACGGCTGGCGAGGGCTGTTGGGAACGGGAGGGCCACGCCCGCAGCAGCGTGTCGATGGCATCGCCGCCGTTCACCAAGGTCTCGATCATGCCGCCGATTCGCTCTCGACCGTGCGATCGGTCAACGGCGTAGTGACGATCGACAACGATGACGGCGCCGTCGCTGCGTTCGACAACGCCACCTCCTAGAATGCTCGCCGTTCGAGCGATGTCATGAAACGTGCCGAGCTCGCGTGCTTCGAGACACTCGTTCGGCGTTTCCGTGTTGGAAGGCTTGACGATGCCCCGAAGACGTTCGGCGAGCGAGCTGGCCATCGCTAAAAGGGCACGTCGTCCGGCAGCGATAATGCCGCGGTTGTAGCCCCGCCGGCTTTTGACGGCGCACCTGAAGGTGCGCCACTCCGTGACGCGTGTAGTGGCGGGGCTTCCTTGTCCGCCGAAGCTTCAGCGAAGGCGGAAGCCCCGCCGGCTGCGAGCCGATCCAGAATCCGCAGCGCGACGCTCTTCGCCAAAGGACCATGCTGTCCCACCGGCCCCACGCAGCTTGGACAGCCGTTGTCGCAGGGGCATGTTGAAATCAGATCACGCGTGCGCGCGAGCAGATTAGGGTGCATCACGAACAACGGCTCGCTGAATCCAATCCCGCCCGGATACGCGTCGTAGATGAAAACACGCGGCGTGTCGCCAATCGAATTCTTCTCGCCTGCGTTGATGGACAATCCGATGTCGTGCTGATCGCACATCAGGAGCAGCGTGGCCACCTGTTTCATGGCAAACGCCAGCCCATAAATTCCGTCACGACGGTCGTCGGTGGCATACGGCAACGCGCCAAGGAGCGCGTGCGGCAATTCGAGCCAATACGCCGTCGTGTGCATCTGCTGCTCGGGCAAATCGAGCTCGCCCGATCCCACGTTCTCGTTGGTGTAGAACTTGATCTTCTTGAAGCCCACCACCCGCGATACGACATGAACTTCGCCGTGATGAGCGAGATTGAATTCGTCAGCGGCGAACCGATCCAGAATCGTGACTTTCGTATGTGCGATGGCGTCCGTGTAGTAGTCGCAGTCCACCGCGCGAACGTAGGCTTTGCGTCCCTCGAAATCGAGGCGTTCCACCTGGAACAGCCGCCCTTCGATCATGTAAATCGCTTTTGGATGCAGGGTTGACGGGCCGCTGGTGAAATCGGTTTCCCCAATGACGTTCGGCTGGCGCGTTTCGTCCACGACCACGAAGTTGTCTGAGGAAATCGACCGCAGGCTGATTGCGTCCGCTGGATACGATTCGCTCGTCCAGTGCCATTCTCCTGCCGCGGCGGGCGGGTCTTCCGCCTTCGCCAAGGCTTCGGCGGGTAAGGAAGAATCGCCACTACGAACGTCGGAACCGGACAGGTATACCAGCCCGGACTCTTGGAGAACCGACAGCACTTCCTGGACGTCGACGCGCCCAAACTGTTCATCGGTGCGAAACGGCAGCTCGAACGCGGCGCACTTCACGTGGTTCACGAGAATGTGGAGATTATCGGCGTTGATCAGCGCATGCTCTGGCGAGGCGTCGAAGAAATACCACGGATGCCGCACAACAAACTGATCGATCGGCGCACTCGATGCCACCAGTACCGATGCGGAACGCGACGTCCGTCTTCCGGCGCGGCCTGCGCGCTGCCATGTTGACGCGATCGTTCCGGGATAACCGGCCAGCACCGCCACATCGAGCGCGCCAATGTCAATCCCAAGCTCCAGCGCATTCGTCGAGATGACGCCGCGAACCTGACCTTCGCGAAGTCCGCGCTCGATCTCGCGCCGGCGAAGCGGCAGATAGCCGCCTCGGTAGCCGCGAATGAGCTCCGGCATACCGGGAATGTCCTCGAAATCCTCCTTGAGATACGTGGTCAGGATCTCGGTGGAGAGCCGGCTCTGTGCGAAGACAATCACCTGGAGATTGCGCCGGAGAAACTCTCCCGCGATACGACGTGTCTCGGCCAGATAAGAGCGTCGAATGCCGAGCTCACGATTGAGCACGGGAGGATTCAGGAAGACGAAGAACTTTTCACCGCGCGGTGCGCCGCTCTGCTCGACCAGCGTGAACGGCCGTTCCGTCAGTCGTTCGGCGAGCTCTCGGGGATTGGCAATCGTCGCCGACGAGCAGATGATCTGCGGATCCGATCCGTAATGGCGCGCGATGCGCCGCAATCTCCGCAGCACGTTGCACAGATGGCTGCCAAACACGCCGCGATAGGCGTGCAATTCGTCGATGACGATGTAGCGGAGGTTTTCGAACAGCTTCGCCCAGCGCGGGTGATGCGGCAGGATTCCCGAGTGCAACATGTCGGGATTGGTGAGCACGACGTGCGCGCGCGAGCGAATGCTCCGGCGTGCGTCCTGCGGCGTGTCTCCGTCGTAGGTGTGTACGCCGATCTCGCCCGAGCCGAGCTCGTTGAGTGTTCGCGCGAGCTCCTGCAACTCCGCCATTTGATCCTGAGCGAGCGCCTTCGTCGGAAAGAGATAAAGCGCGCGCGCAGCAGGATTCTTCAGAACTGCGTCGAGTACAGGAACGTTGTAACAAAGCGTCTTGCCGGAGGCCGTGGGCGTGGTGATGACGATGTTCTCGCCACGTCCGATGAGCGCGAGCGCTTCGGCCTGATGACTGTAGAGCGCATGGACGCCCCGGCGCTCGAGAGCCGCGCGGAGCCGCGCGTCCAGCGTGTCGGGAAACGACGCGTATCGCGCTTCGACTGCCGGCAAACGTCTGACCGCTGTCACCACGCCGTCCGGCGTATCGCGACGCTGAATCCACGGCCCAGGCGCGAGGCGTTCAAGCGCGCTTTGAAGCGCAAGTTCCTTTGTGATCAAAGGGCTGGCGCTCAGTCCCCGCTCGCCAGGCGCGGCTAAAGCTGCGCCCTCCGCGGGGCTGTTCGAATGGTTCGCCGGCATGCGTAGCCGTGTGAATGCTACACGATCATGTGGCGAAAGCGATCGAAAATCGAATGCTGCGATTTGGAGATTTGACGGGTTGAAGACCATTATTCCCGCATGGCGCACCTCGAACGCCGGCTCGGACTCTGGAGCTCGATCGGCATCGTCATCGGCATCACGATCGGCGGAGGGATTTTCCGGACACCGGCGGGAATCGCGACGCGTGTCCCCGATCCGATTTGGATGCTCAGCGTGTGGGTTGTCGGCGGCGTGGTGGTGCTCTGTGGCGCGCTCGCGTTCGCCGAGCTGGCGGCGTCGATGCCCGAAACCGGTGGTATGTACGTTTACCTCCGGGAGGGTTGGGGCCGCCCATATGCGTTTCTCTATGGTTGGGCGCAGCTTGTTCTCATTCGCGCGGCAGCCCTTGGAGGAATCTCTTCGGTCTTCGGCGAGTACTGTCTCCGGTCGTTCGGCGTGGATCCGGCACTGCACGCCGAGTGGGCGGACTACCTTGCTGCAGGCGCGATTGCATTTGCCGCCGTGACCAACGTCATCGGCGTGCAGTTGGGCGCACTGTTTACCGGTCTTTCGACCTTGACGAAATTCGGGGCGTTGGCGCTGCTCGTCGTCTCGTCGTTCCTCCTCGGCGGCGGCAGCAGCGGAAGCTGGTCGCATCTCGCGGGAAACGGAGCACCCGTGCAAATGGGTTTGTATGGCCTCTCCTTGATCTCCGTGCTCTGGGCATACGACGGTTTCGCAGACCTCTCATTCGCGAGCGGCGAAGTGAAGAATCCACAGCGCAATCTTCCGCGAGCGATCATCATCGGCACGCTGTTGATCATCGGCATTTATCTCGCCGCAAATGCGGCGTATCTCTACATCAACCCGATCGATCGAATGAAAGACTCGCGGCTTGTCGCAGCAGACACGATGGTGGCGATCTTTGGACAGTTTGGCGTCTCGTTCATTTCCATCGTCGTGATGATTTCAACTTTTGGATCGCTCATGGGCAGCATGCTGGCATCGCCGCGAATCTTTTTCGCGATGGCAGACGATCGGCTGTTCTTCAAGCAGATTGCCGCTGTTCATCCGACACGGCGCACGCCGTGGGTGGCCATCACGCTCGCGTGCGTGTTGGGGATCGCCATGGTGATGACTCAAACGTTCGAGCAACTCACCGACACGTTCGTCCTGGCAATGTGGCCGTTCTACGCGCTCAGCGTTGCCGCGATTTACCGTTTACGCGCGTCGCAGCCGCATCTCAGCAGGCCCTACAAGGTGATTGGTTATCCCATCGTCCCAGGCGTGTTCATTGCCGCGGCCTTTTACCTGGTGCTGAACGCGCTCATCGCCGATCCGAAGTGGACGACAATCACGTTTGCCATCGTGCTGGCCGGCCTTCCCGTCTACTGGCTTTCGTTCAGATCGCGCGGTCCCCTCGCCAGCCAAGCGATTTAAGGTCGTGACAGCGGCATGGATCTTCAGCTGACGCAAAAGATTGCCGCCGTGACGGGCGCCAGTCGAGGATTGGGCCTCGCCAGTGCGAAATCGCTCGTGGCCGAAGGATGCAGCGTCGCAATCTGCGCGCGCGGCGAGCAGCAGCTCGAACGGGCTGCACGAGAGCTCACGGGCGCTGCGAGCCATAACGCACGGGTGCTGCCGATTGTTGCAGACATATCGATTGCCGACGACGTGTTGCGGTTTGTGGAATGCACGGCGAGTGAGCTCGGTGGACTCGATATTCTCGTCAACAATGTCGGCTTGGCGCGAGGATCGGACGTCGATTCGACAACCGACGCCGAGTGGCAGGAGGCTTTCGACCAGACGCTTTATCCCGCGGTCCGCGCGTCACGCGCCGCGCTTCCGCACTTGCGCAAACGGGGCGGGACCATCGTCATCATCTCCTCCATTTTCGGCCGCGAAGCGGGAGGACGCATGACGTACAACGCGGTGAAAGCCGCGGAGATCAGCCTCACCAAATCGCTCGCGCAGCAGCTCGCAAAGGATGGTATTCGAGTGGTCGGCGTCGCGCCCGGGTCGATTCTGTTTCCCGGGGGCTCGTGGGACAAGCGGCTGCAGGCGGACCCTCGAGGCATCACCGAGTTCGTTCGTCGCGAGTTGCCGTTCGCGCGCTTCGGCCGGCCGGAGGAGATTGGCGACGTCGTCGCGTTCGTCGCATCTCCGCGTGCGAGTTGGATCAGCGGAACTACCATTGCCGTCGACGGCTGTCAATCGAGAATGTTTTAGCGCGGTTCCTTCATGTGGGTTCCGTCACGTACGTTCCTTCACGCGGGTTCACGAGGTTCTTCCACGTACGTTCGTTCACGAGGTTCGCTCAAAAGAACGGCACGTCTCATGCCTACATGTCTGCGATGGGCGCGAGAAGAGTGGA
Organism: Vicinamibacterales bacterium; assembly: GCA_035637635.1. GTDB lineage: Bacteria > Acidobacteriota > Vicinamibacteria > Vicinamibacterales > UBA2999 > DASPWV01. The sequence goes on from DASPWV010000432.1 coordinate 5,470, forward strand.
GGATCTCAGAACATGGCAGTTGTGCAGCGATCTGGCGCAACGCGTCAGTGAACTTACATCCACGGGACTCGTTGCGAAAAATGTCAGATTCTGCGAACAGATCAATGATGCTGCGACAGATGCACTGTCTGATGTCGCTGAGGGTTTCGTGCGGTATTACCCGCGCGACTTCGCGCGGTTTCTCGACTACGCGGTTAGTTCGTTATCCGGCTCCGTGCGCGAATTATGTACTCGTTTCGAGCGTGGGTCATGCGGCGGTCCTTAAACCGACGGCCTCAAGGAGCGCATCGAGGTCGATGGCGAGGCGTTGATACAGACGGTCGAGTC
>DASPWV010000433.1:0-4004 GCA_035637635.1 Vicinamibacterales bacterium
CTCCAACCAAGCCGGTGGCCGAAGTTGAACGACACTTGCGGCACGAGACCCGTGAGCGTGGTTCTCACACCGGGCAGAGGAGTCAATGTGGATGTTGCGGTGCCGCTGGTGTCTGGAGGCGACGTTCGGCCGCGGCCCACGAGCACCGTGCCGCCAAGACCAATGGCCACAAGCTTGGTGCGGAGGGGATACAGGTGAGCGCCGACGTCGAAACCGATTCCTCGACCCGGGATCTGAGCGCCGACCGGCACCGCGGGAGTCCATCCGATGCCCGTCGGCAAGCCGACCGACGCGCCACGAACGTCAAGAATTGCAAGCGGCAGTGGCTCCGGCACGGCACCTGGCGGGCCCGCAGGCTCCCGGGGCGTTTGCTGCGCGACGCTCGAGCTCGCCGCCACCAGAACGAAAGTGACGACGAGCGCGTGCACGCGAGGATTCATCCTTTCTTGCGGCGCTCGGCCCAGTATTTCTTCATCCGCTCCGAGACGGCTCGCCGCTGCGATGCCGACATGGCGCGGCGGCGACGTCGGCGGCGGTTGGCAGGAGCCGCAGCGGCTTTCGGGGTGTCCGGCGCTACTGCGGGGGGCCGGCCTGGTCGTCCACGGAACAGTTCCGGAAAGTTTGCACGAATGACCGCTTCTTCCTGGCGCAGCTCTTCGAGCCGCCGCATTGCACCCATGCGCGCCCAGGCTCGCAGGGTGTCACGATTCGATGATCTCGGCACTATTCTCCTCCGCTGGAATGAACTAAGAACGAAGAACTGAGAACGAAGAACGGGGAACGAAGAACCAATACCCCGCATGCAGTTTGTTCTGGTTCTTTGTTCTTAGTTCTTTGTTCTTAGTTCTTTGTTCTTAGTTCCTAATAGCCTATCGTCTTTCCAGTCGCGACGTTTTCGCCTTTTGATTCTCTGACGATGCGGACGCCAGCGCTGGCGCCGACGCGCGTCGCCCCCGCGGCGACCATGGCTTTCATTTGCTCCAGATCGCGGACACCACCCGCAGCTTTGACGCCAATGGCATCGCCCACGACTCTTCTCAACAGCGCGACGTCGGCGACCGTCGCACCTCCCGGTCCAAAGCCCGTTGATGTTTTCACGAAATCGGCGCCGGCGGCCTTTGTCAACGTGCCGGCGGTCACCTTTTCTTCGTCGCTGAGAAGCGCCGCTTCGATGATGACCTTGCTGACAATGCGATGATCGTGGCAGACGGATGTGACCGCTTCGATATCCCGCTCGACGAGCCTCAAATCGTGTGACTTGAGGGCGCCGACATTGAGCACCATGTCGATTTCGGTGGCGCCGTCGAAGATCGCACGCCTCGCTTCGTACTGCTTGACGTCAGGCGTCGTGGCCCCGAGCGGAAACCCGACGACGGAACAGACGCCAACGTCGCTCGACGCCAGCAGGCGATGCGCAAATGCCACCCAGGTAGGGTTCACGCACACCGTCGCGAAATGGAATTCCGCGGCTTCGCGGCACAGCTTTTCGATCTCCGCTGCCGTCGCATCCGGCTTGAGCAGAGTGTGATCGATCAGGCCGGCCACCTCGTGCGCGCCGCCGCCCGCCGCGTGCACTCCCAGACGGCACGCGCCGGCCGCGATAACGCCGCCGACTTGATTGGGACAGCAATCGAAGGAAAAGCCATGACACTGGCAGCGCGCAGGCCGGACCGCGCCGGCCGCGGCCAACTCCTGAAGAATGATGTCGATGACACGCCTGATGTCGTTCAACGCGCCGATCTCTCGAGGTTCCTGATTTTGGCGAGCCTGCGGATGTACCGCGCCTCGCGCATCGGCGTGGCGAGCCATGTCTCCACAATCGCCTTCGCCTCGTCCCCGGTGACCAGTGTGGCGCCAAGCGTCAGCACGTTGGCGCCATTGTGCTCACGGGCATACCGCGCGAGCGTCCGGTCCGTGCACATCGCGGCGCGAACACCGTCGATCTTGTTGGCGGCAATCGCGGATCCCAACCCCGCGCCATCGATCGCAATCCCGGCGTCGACTTCCTTGCGCGCGACCAGACAGGCCACGCGGCCGGCGATGTCCGGATAATCGACAGGATCTGGCGCGTTCGTGCCGATGTCGTCCACGCTGAGGCCGCGGCTCCGCAGGTGATCGCGCAGCAGGTTTTTCAATGCCACTCCCGAATGATCGCTGCCGATCGCGAGGCGGCGTATGTCTGCGACGGGCGCCAGATCTTCCGCAAACATGTCGGGAGTGTCGCGCAGCACCACGATGCGTCGCGCGCGCAATGTGTCTTCTGCGAGTGGCGTGATATGACCGCCGGGATTGAGTTGTACCGTGCTGCCGGCATCGAGCAGACGTGCCTCCGCTTCCGTGATAATGTCGTACCGCTTCATGCCGATTCCACCGCTCATTTCATCAGAAGTGCTGCGTAATCGCATCATCGAAATGGCTCACGAAATGCGCGCGGGATACGAGGGCGAAGACCTTCACCTCGTGTCGGTGCTGAAAGGCGCGTTCATGTTCCTGTCGGATTTGATTCGGGCGATGGAGGGACGCGTCACCATCGATTTCATCGCGCTTTCCAGTTATGCGGGAACGACCTCCTCCGGGGAGGTGCGGTTGATCAAAGATCTCGACTACGGTCTCGAAGGGCGTCACGTCATTATCGTCGAGGATATCGTCGATACCGGTTTGACGCTGCATTATTTGCAGGAGATTCTCCGGGCGCGCAACCCCAAATCGCTGCGAACCGCGTGCCTCTTGAGCAAACCATCACGCCGAAAGATCGAGGTGAAGGTGGATCATATCGGCTTTACGATCGAGGATCACTTCGTCGTGGGCTACGGCCTCGACTATTCGGAACGCTATCGAAACCTTCCGTACATCGGGATTCTTCAGTAACGACCAGACTCTTTCTGCTTCAACGCATCCCGACAGCAAGTTTCACCTGCTCCGCGGTTTTGCGGGCGTCAGCCAGCACCTCAGCCTCGTTCAGCGTCAGGACCTTGCCGCCCCGCATCAGAATCTTGCCGTTCACGATCGTAGAATCCACGTCGTCTCCGCGTGTGACGTACACCAGGTGTGATACGGGATCGAACATCGGCGTCTGCCGCGGCTGATCCATCCGGACGACAACAACGTCAGCCCGCTTGCCCGCTTCGAGAGAGCCAAGGTCGTCCTGCCGGCCAATCACGCGAGCCCCGCCGAGCGTCGCCATTTCGAGCGCCGTCTGTGCGCTGACTGCACGCGGATCTTTCGAGACGAGCTTGTGCAAGAACGCGGCCTGCCGCATCGCCTCGAACATGTCGAGGTCGTTGTTGCTGGCGGCGCCATCGGTTCCAAGTCCGAGCGCGACGTCAGCCTTGAGATACTCGAGCACAGGCGCGGCGCCGCTTGCCAATTTCATATTGCTCTCGGGGTTGTGTGAAACGCCGACGTTGTTCCTCTTCAGTACTGCGATTTCCTCACTGTTGATCCAGATGCCGTGAGCCAGGATGACATGGGCTTTCCAGAAATCCAGTTTGTCGAGAAGAGCGACGGGCCGCAGCTTGTGCCGTTCGAGCGACACTCTGATTTCGTCCTCGGTCTCGCCGACATGGATCACGATCGGCACGCCGTATTTCGCGGCAAGATCTCGTGAGCGCGTCAACGTGTCTGCGTCTAACGTGTAAACCGAATGCGGCGCGACCGCCGGCACGATCAGATCGTCTTTCTGGTACTGCTTGATGAACGACTCGGCGCGAGCCAGCGCCGCCGCGGGCGCTTTCGCGTCGGGAACCGGAAACTCGATGATCGTCTGTCCCAGAACCCCCCGAAGCCCCGCCTCCTTGGTGGCGCGAGCGATCTCCTCTTCGAAGTAATACATGTCCACGTAAGTCGTCGTGCCGGAGCGAATCATCTCGAGCGCGGCAAGCCGTGTTCCCGTCCGGACAAACGCGGGAGAGACAGTCTTTGCCTCGGCCGGGAAGATGTACTTCTGCAGCCAGTCCATCAGCGCGAGATCGTCGGCGAGGCCGCGATAGAGAACCATCGGCGCG
>DASPWV010000434.1:0-3581 GCA_035637635.1 Vicinamibacterales bacterium
ACACGCGAAGTCGAACGCGAGTTGCAGACCGCGCGTCAGCGGGCTGTTTCCAAGGGACGCGCCATGCGCGTTCGATTCAACTGTCCCTCCGCGGGGCAGTATCGCGCGGTGGAGCTGATCGGACCGACATCTGCGCCGACGGCAGCAGACGCGGCCGCCGATCGATGTAGTCCGTCGCTGTATCGATATCCCGCGAACGACACCGACCCGCTCACCAAACCCAATTTTGACGGTCCTGTTCGCGAGCTCGAATCGACGGTGACGTTCAGCAATTCGCAAACGATTGAGTTCTGGGCCGACGGCACTGCGCACTACGACAACGGCGCGACCGGCCGGTGGCCGATGATTCCGCCGGCCGGCGTCTCGCTGACACTGACTCGCAAAGGCAAGACGTCGACACTCGAGGTGAATGGCCTTGGCCGCATCAAGATTTACTGAGCTCGAAGCCGAAAGCGGCTTCTCGCTCGCGGAAACGCTCGTGGCGACGGGGTTGCTCGTGACTGCGCTCGTGACAACGGCGCACCTCTTCACGATTTCGACCACGGCCAATAACAACGCGCAGCGCCTCACGTTTGCGACAACGCTTGCGGAACAGAAGATGGAGCAGCTCCGCGGCCTGAGCTGGGGCTTCGACGATCTCGGCTAGCCCATCAGCGATTTCACCAGCAACATCACCGTCGAGCCTCCGGCTGCGCAGGGCGGCGTCGGTCTCACCCCTTCTCCGGACGACTCGCTTTCAGCCAACACGGAGGGATTTGTCGACTACCTCGATCGCTATGGAAAGGCCATTGGCACGGGGGTCACACCGGTCGCGAACACCGTCTATGTCCGGCGCTGGTCCGTCGAGCCGCTGCCGACAAACCCGAACAACACAGTCATTCTGCAGGTGCTGGTCTTCGCTGTCGGTGATCGACAAAACGCCGGCACCGGCACGGTCCTCAACCACCGGCGCGATGAGGCGCGGCTGGTCAGTGTGAAGACGAGGAAATCGCGATGAGGAATCCGACGTTCGCTCACGCGTTGTCTCGACCGGGTCTCAGCGAGGAACGCGGCTTCACGCTGCTCGAGTTGATGATCTCGGTGCTCATCACGCTGGGCACCACCGCCGCAATCTTTACGCTCGTCGACCCGGCGCGTGGCCGGTATCGAACCCAGCCCGAAGTGTCCGACATGCAGCAGCGTTTTCGCGTCGGAACGAGCCTGATCACCAACGACCTTCTCGTTGCCGGAGCAGGCTCGAAGGTGGGCGGAGGAACAAACGGGAAGCTGCTCAACTACTTCGCGCCCGTTCAACCGGTCAGGCTCGGGGACATCAACCCTGATCCGCCAAACGGCGTGTTCTACAGAGACAACGCCATCACCATTTTCTATATCCCGCCCGATGCCGCCGAGACGGAAGTGGCGTTTTCGATGCCGGAACCGTCGGCCGAGTTGCAGGTGGCCGCCGAGCCGAGCTGCGACGAATATCACTCGTTGTCGTGCAAATTCGAGACGGGCATGCGGCTCCTGATTTTTGGCGACGACACTGGAGCCTTTGATGAGATGACGCTCACACAGGTGCAGGATTTAGGGCCCGACGACAAGCTGCAAGGGCCTCGTCACGTGACTTGGAAAGGCAACCTGCAGCACAACCTGGCGAAGTTGTCGGCGAGATACGCGGCCGGATCGCGCATCGCCCAGGTGGCGCAGCGCACCTATTACCTGGACCCGGTCAACCATCAATTGCGGTTTTACGACGGTTCGCAGCGTGACGAGGCGCTTGTTGAGAACGTCGTCAGCCTGCAATTCGAGTACTACGGGGAGTCGCGTGGACCTGTTCTGGTCTGGAGCGCGGAGGAGAACAAGTGGGTGGGCTCGTACGGACCGGCGCCGCCGAAGCTCGGGGACACGACTAGCACGACATGGCCCGCCGGCGAGAACTGCACATTCCGCGTTGATCCTGTAACTGGCTTCCAGAGCTCGCGCTTGCCGGATCTGGTTCTCGGCTCACAGGCGCTCGTTCGACTCACGGAAGGGATGCTGACCGACGGACCCTGGTGCCCGGACGAGACCAACCCCAATCGCTACGACGCAGACCTTCTCCGACTGCGCAAAGTGCGCGTCAGCATGCGCCTGCAGGTGGAGTCCGCGGATCTGCGTGGAGCGGGCGCACTCTTCTCGCGGCCGGGCACCGGACAAAACGCACGCACGCTGGTTGCGGATCAAGAAAGTCATTTCGACGTTTCCCCTCGGAATCTCAACATCGGGCGATAGGTTCATGCACATTTCCCACACGGCACCGCTCGATCCTCTCCGCGGCGAGCGCGGCGTCGCACTCATCATCGCGCTCCTGAGCATGATGTTGCTCACCGCGCTCGGCTTGAGTCTCGTCATGACGACGATGACGGAAACGATGATCGCCGCGAATTATCGCGACGGCGGCGAAGCAATCTACGCCGCGGACGCCGGCGTTGAACGGGTCGTGCAGGACCTGCTGACCGTTGCCGACTGGAACCGCATTCTCGCAGGCGGCGAGCAGTCGTCGTTCACCGACGGTTCGCCTTCAGGAGTTCGGCATCTGCCAGGCGGCGGCACTCTCGATCTGACCGGTGCGACCAATCTCCTGAACTGCGGCAAAACCTCGACCTGCAGCGATGAGGAGATGAACGCGAAAACGCCCGAGCGTCCCTATGGACCCAACAACCAGCGGTGGCGGCTCTATGCGTACTCGCCGCTGAGCGATGTCATCGAGACGGCCACTGTCACATCTCCCATGTACGTCGTCGTCTGGGTGGCAGACGACATCGCCGAGAACGATGGAGATCCCAACGTCGATGGTGGACCGTCGCTCACGCTGGACCAGAACTATGGGGCGGGCGTCATCGTCATGCGCGCCGAAGCGTTCGGCCCTCAGGGCTCGCACGCGATGATCGACGTCACTGTGGCGCGAACCGATACGACCGAGCTCGAACGCGGATACACCGGCCAGCGCGGACAGGATGAACAAAACCGCCGCGCGCGCAAAGCAGCCGTGCAAACCCCCGGCAAGGCGCTCACCCGATCGGATATCGACGTGACGTCCACGACAGGCGGATTCACGGTTCGCTGAGGCACCCATTATGCGAGAACGAAGAAGAACGAAGAACGACGAACGAAGGCCGAAGAACGGCAGACGCGGAACCAGGAGCGACGAGCGGTCCACGTACGGGCCACAGAGGAACAAGGACTTGGAGAATTCTGTAAGAGGGTTGATCTCTGTGTCGCGCTGTCTCTGTGGCGGATACGTGCGTTCTTGCTTCTTCGTTCTTGGCTCTCTATTCGTACTGGCATCGCCCGCGTTCGCGCAGCTCGATCCGTTGCTGTTTCTCAAGAATCAGCAGCCGAATGTCGTTCTCGTGGTCGAGACCACGAACCGCATGCAGCGTGACGCGGATCTTACGTACTACGATCCAGGGGAATACAACACCGGCAGCTGGTTCGCGACCCTGGGGCTGCCCTCGGCATTGGGCAAACACCGGCGGAAGTTTCTCAATCTCGAGCACATCACTCCAGGCAATAGCTCCGAGCCGAAATTCACTGCGACCCATGTCAGCACACTCGCC